>CALRIY020000034.1:0-31540 GCA_943364975.1 Synechococcus sp. UW140 | reverse complement strand
ATGCTTCTGCCTGGTCATATTCAGATGATATTCTACTGTTATTTCGCTCTTTTGGTATACTATCTTTTCTTCTTCGTGCGGTCTCTGTTGAAAAAGGAAAATTGGCAGGGGGTGATCCGATCGGGACTTATTCTTACCGCGGCGACAGGAATTGCATTTGCAATGACCGGGGACCAATATCTGTCAATATTAGAGTATTCAAAATATTCAACCAGAGGTGCGGACCCGATCCATTCTTCAGCGAATCAAGCTGCAAATGCTCAGCCGAATACAAATGGGGGGCTGGATTATGGATATGCCACTCAGTGGTCATTTCCACCAGGGGAAATGTTAACGTTCATTATTCCTTTTGCATACGGCTTCGGTAACCATGAATATCAGGGTGTCTTCAGTGATAATAAAATTCAACAGTTGAACACATATATTGGATCACAAACGTTCACGGATGCACCACAATATATGGGAGTGATCATTCTCTTCCTTGCCGGCATAGGATTTTGGCGGAATAGAAAGGATCCTTTTGTGCTCTATTTGGGGGTTATTATCCTCATATCCCTTATCATATCATTTGGCAGGGAGTTTTCCCCGCTCTACGATCTGATGTTCTACTATTTTCCGATGTTCAACAAGTTTCGAATACCGTCAATGATCCTGATTCTGGTTCAGATGTTCATACCGGTATTGGCAGGATACGGGGTGAAAGCATTAATAGAAAATAATCTCCTAAAAGATCCTGCGCAACGAAAAGTTTGGACGTATGGGCTTTACACCGCAGCCGGATTGTTGATTCTTTCCGTTGTAGCGAAGGATGTGATGCTTTCGATATATCAGATGTTCGTTCCATTGAATGTCGTCATGGCAAAAGTGAACAATCAAAACGTTGCATCGGAGCTCTATAAATATATTAATTCGATGGTCGCGAAAGATATCACATTCGGTCTTTCGATGATCCTTTTTACATTAACGGTTTTTTATTTGTATTGGGATGGGAAAATTAAATCCCACATTCTGATTTTTCTTCTGATTGGTTCTGTTCTCTTGGACCTTTGGTCGGTGAATTCAAAACCAATGGATCCTCAGCCTCACAAAGAATCGCAGGCGATCTTTGCTGCGCCGGGTTATGTGCGTTTTATGCAGCAAGATACATCGATGTATCGAACACTTGAATTTGAACAAGGACAACCGCCATATAACAATACTCTTGCATACTGGAGAATTCAAAGTGCATATGGTTATCAAGGTGCAAAGATGAGGCAGACGCAGGATATGTTTGATGTTGTTGGTCTGGGCAATCCATTGTTGTGGGGACTGATGAATGTGAAATATATTCTGTCGGATCGACCGGATTCTAATCAGGTGATCGTTCCGGTCCACGCATCGGACGGCAAATTTGTCCTTTATAACCGGGCTGAACTTCCAAGAGCATTTTTCGTCAACCGATATGAAGTTGCCGACGGCATGGATATT
Source organism: Synechococcus sp. UW140 (assembly GCA_943364975.1). GTDB lineage: Bacteria > Bacteroidota > Ignavibacteria > UBA10030 > UBA8401 > UBA8401. Next base: position 30,073 of record CALRIY020000034.1, on the reverse strand, counting down.
TTGAATAAAATTAAGACATCGAGTTTTGATCCGAAAGACGTTGCATTTTTCATGGATGATCCCAAACTAACCATAGATGCACCGGCGTCAACCGCAGAGGCGAGATACACTCATTTTGGAATTCAGGATATCTCTCTAAGTGTAACGGCAACGGGAAACAATCTATTGTTTCTGAGTGAATCATGGTATCCTGTCGGCTGGAAAGCATTTATCGACGGGAAAGAAACGCCGATCCACCGATTGAACTATATGTTTCGCGGTATCGTCGTCCCTCCGGGAGAACATACATTGACAATGTCGTTTGAACCGAGCGGTTATTATGTTGGAAAGAATTTCAGTTTGTGGATTAATCTCCTGATTTTAGGAGGTTTGGTGTATTACGGGATCAGTGTGTCCATTTCAAAAAAGAAGGGGACTGTTTGATCAAGGAAGGCATGATCATCGTTTCATTACGTCAGAGGCGGAAACCAGTTGTTTAATTTTTCTCCAACGCTCAAAAAGACCATCAATAATCTTACCTGGCTCTCGGTAGACAGGATAGTACGACTGTTCGGAGCCGTATTTGTCAATGCGTGGATCATACGTTATCTTGGACCTGAGCAAAATGGGATATTGAGTTATGCCGTGGCATTTGTCGGGCTTTTCTCACCGTTAGCAGTGCTAGGAATGGATGCAATTGTCATCCGCGATATCGTGAGGAATCCTTCAGATAAGGATGAGATCCTGGGGTCTTCGTTTGCATTACGTTTAGCAGGGGCATTCCTTGCACTCTTCTTTGCGAGCACGGCGATCTTTTTTGTTCGTTCAGACGATACATTTACTCGTTTGATGGTTTTTATTCTCTGTACGGGAATGATCTTTCAATCGTTTGATGTGATCGATTATTGGTTCCAGTCGCAGATCCAATCAAAGTACACGGTCTATGCAAAGAACATCGCGTTCTTCACTGCAAGTTTTATCAAGATCGGCGCGATAATATCTCAAGCATCGATCCTTACGTTTGTGATCATCATGTCTGTTGAAATGATGATCTCGGCGGTCGGTCTTATGTTGATGTACCGTTCCCGAGGAAACGTACTCTGGAACTGGCGGTTCGCGATCGGACGCTCCAAGAGTCTTCTGATGAACAGCTGGCCCATCGTCATCTCCGATCTCGCGGTGTTCATGCAGACGAAGATCGACCAAATAATGATCGGCGATATGCTGGGAAACAGTGACGTGGGACTGTACGCTGCTGCTCAAAAGGTATCGGAGCCTCTCGGTTTTATTCCGATGATCATCATGAGTTCGGTCTTTCCCGTGATCATCAATACGAAGACGTGGAGTCAGGAAACATATATGAACAGGATGGTCAATCTATACAGGATCATGTTCATCCTTTCGATCTTGATCTGTCTGCCGATCAGCCTGTTCAGCAGTCAGATCGTGGCGATTTTGTATGGAAACGATTATGCTGTTGCCGGAACGATCCTTTCGGTATCGATCTGGTCCAGATTCTACGCTTTCTACGGTGTAGCCCGAAGTATCTATATCTCATCGGAGAATCTCTTCAGACACACACTCATCTGTTCGATTGCAGGAATCATTGTGAGTATCAGTTTTAACAAACTCCTGATACCAGAATTCGGAGTGTATGGTGCGATCATCTCCACTCATGCGGGTTTTATTGTGACTATCTTCATTATAGACGGAATATCATCGAAAACCAGGGTGAATTTCTACGCGATGATGAAGGGGATGATGACTTTTTACAAATTTTCGATCGGGAAGTAACATCATGGGGCTATGGAAATCGATTTTACCTAGAGTAATCTGGGAACCGTTGAATGATCTTCGGAGGGATCACTTTCCCAATTCCTACCGTTCGTATTCAGGTGAGGGTGAGGATCTGATCATCCAGAAAATCTTTAATCACCGGACAAACGGTTTTTACGTCGATGTGGGATGTTATCATCCCAAAATAAATTCAAATACATTCATTCTATATACGAATGGATGGAGCGGAATCAATATTGATGCCAATCCGGACAGCATCAAAAAATTTGATAAATTACGGAAAAAGGATGTGAACATCAATGTCGGTATCGCTCAGAACAAAGGTGAGCTGACATATTACACCTTTGATGAGCCTGCAGTCAATACGTTCTCAAAAGAACTGTATGAGGAACGGAAAAAGCTGGGCACACTGACCTATCTCGGTGAACAACGTATTGCCGTGGAACCACTGCGGGATGTCCTGGACCGTCTACATCTTAAACGTACGATTGATGTGCTGGATATCGATGTGGAAGGGTTCGATCTTGAAGTTCTTGCGTCCAATGACTGGGAACAATATCTTCCGAATATCATCCTGGTAGAGGAGCAGACCGTGAAGGGAAGTTCCTTCGAGAGTCTTGACACGCATCAATTCCTTGTTCCGAAGGGATATCAGTTGATCGCAAAAACATTCAGCACGGTCATTTATGGACATAAGACATTCCTTTCAACAATTACGTAGATTGAAAAAGAACATATGAGTATGTTTAATACCGGAATATGGAATTTGATGAATCTCCTTCGTATTGCAGGACCTTTGCAGGTGATCTGGAAAGGCAAGTACCTCAGCGAGAAAGGGTGGTTCAGAAGTTTCATTGCGAAAGAATCCATCGACAGGAACGGCGACCCGATTCCATGGTTCTCGTATCCGATGATCCAATTTCTTGAACCGAGATTGACCGGCACAATGAGCGTTTTTGAATATGGGTGCGGCAACTCGACACGGTGGTTCTCAAAACGTGTGAAACACGTCCATTCGGTCGATCATGATGAATCGTGGGTCAAAAAAATATCCTCGATCATTCCGGCCAATGCGGTCATTCGCTATGAACAGCTCTCGGTGAACGATGCCTATGCCAAAGCAATCGAGGCTACGGCAGTGAAATTCGATCTTGTTGTGATTGACGGCAGGGACCGGAATAATTGTACGCGGTATGCAGTGAACAGTTTGACCTCCGGCGGCGTCATTATCTTTGATAATTCACATCTGCCGGAATACCGTGAAGCAGTTGAATATTTGACTTCTCGGGGATTCAAAAGAATAGATTTTTTCGGTATCCTGCCCATTGTGCCGCATGAGAATTGTACGTCGGTCTTTTACCGATCCGATAATTGTTTGAATATCTAGAAGCTGCCTTAACACCAAAAAATTGTGACACTGATCGGAGTTGAAGAATTACAATTCATGTGAATCATGCCTCGTCGGAGTTATCCCCGATGAACATCGGGTCTCGGCATTACAAAGAATCTCCATAATTGAGAAAAGCACTAGCAGAAGTGCTCATCAGGGTACGATGAAGATCTTATTTTTATTCCAAGGATTACCTCATTATTATAATGCAATACTGAACCGACTTCACGCATTGGAGAATACCTGGGTTACGGTGGTCGTCCCATCGACACTGGGGATGACGCTGGGGAAAGGTGTTTTTCAATCGGAAGAAGGGATCAATTTTGAAGTGATCCGATTGAGGGAATACGAAACATATTATGGCAAGCCATTTTTTCGGGGAATGCGAGAAGTTCTCGACCGAGTGAGGCCCGATGTCGTCATTGCGAGCTGGCCGTATATTCAGGGCTTTTTTCTTCTTCCAGCAATAGTTCTTTATATACAGGTGCATCGGATCAAACTCGTGGAAAAGACTATTCCTTATTTGATCCCGAAGATGAATGATGCATGGAGCTTTTATTCGCAGGGGAAGAATATCTCGGAAGAGAATTCCAGTCCGGCTAGGAAACCACCTCTGCTGGAGATGATGCGGTATGTGCTGCTGACAATATTCCGGCGGTATTATCTTCCGAAACTTGATGCACATGTCTGCTATGTTGAGGAGGCATTCGGGATCCTTGGAAGCTATCATGTGCCGCGCGAGAAGATTCATATCATCTATAACTCTCCGGATACCGATGAGATCCTTTCCATCCGTGAAAAAGTGATTGGGTTACCCCGTATTCTTCCTGAGAACAGATTCAGGATCATACATATAGGGAGATTGGTGCGGTGGAAAAAGGTCCATATGCTCATCGCAGCTGTCCATCGATTGAGTGCACGGTTCGGGGAGGCAGAATTGATCGTAATAGGGAATGGACCGGAAGAAGAAAATTTAAAGCGTCAGGCGGCGGAACTCGGCATTGGGGACAAGGTGAAATTTCTCGGCGGCATTTATGATCAAACAACCATTGGCAGATATCTGCACGAATCAAGCATCTATGTGCTTGCCGGAGTAGGGGGGCTGTCGATCAACGAGGCGATGTGCTACGGCAGACCTGTGATATGTTCGGAATGCGACGGTACAGAAAAGAAACTCGTGCGAGAAGAATTCAACGGGAAGTATTTTCGGAATGACGATGAGACCGATCTGGCCGAAAAAATTCGGTATCTTTTTGAACGTCCGGATCTGACTGAGCGCATGGGGATCAACTCATTGACCATTATCAACAATGAAGTGAATGTCAATACGGTGATCAATGGATACAAACAATCCTTCGAGTATTTAATGAGTAAGCGAAAAAACAACCACGGTCATCATGAGCATCGATTTACCATATAACAACGACAATCGAAGATATGATTACTCTGGATTTCCTGATGCTGACCGGAAAGAGTATGCCACGATCATTAACCGTATTGCTCCGAACAGCACAGTGCTCGATCTCGGCTGCGGCAACGGCATGCTTCTGCACCGGCTCCGTACGGAAAAGAACGCGGTCGGTACAGGACTGGAAATATCGGAAAGCGGTGTGGAGATCTGCCGGCAGAGGGGGCTGAATGTACGCTACGGCAGGATCGACGAGATACTTCCGTTCAAAGACAATGAATTTGATTTTGCCATCTGCAACGTTACCATTCAAATGGTGATGTATCCCGAAGTGATGCTGAAAGAGATGAAGCGGGTCTCGCGGTATCAGATCATATCGTTCCCGAACTTTGCATTCTGGAAAAACCGGTTGGACCTTCTCTTCCGGGGCCGAATGCCGAGAAGAATGTTGTTCGGGTATTCCTGGTATTCCACGGGTCATATCCATCAATTGTCGATCGCCGATTTTGAAACGCTGGTGGACACCGTCGGAGGATTGACCGTCATAGAGCGGTGGACGGATCGATCCAGCCTGTTCTTCCGTAATTACCTGAACATACTCTTTCCGAATCTTTTTCAACTTTTGGCATTGTACGTCCTTAAAAAAAATGAGTCTTCTCGATAAAGTTCTGTCCCATAAAGAATTGCTGGAGCGTCCGCCTGTCTTGATCGATATTGGTGCCTCCGGCGGAGTGCATCCGCAATGGCGTTCGATCGCACGGTACTGTATCTGCATCGCCTTCGACGGTGATGATCGGAAATTCGGTCATGAAGAGATCCAGTCAAGGGATTTCAGAAAGTTGTTCCGCTTCCATTCATTGGTAACCGATTCGGATACAGCGGAATCAGATTTCTATCTGACCTCGTCACCGTATTGTTCCAGTACTCTTGAGCCGAATAATGAAGCTCTGAGTGATTGGGCTTTTGCGGAAAAATTCACCGTCGAGAAGAAAGTCAGTGTCCGTTCAATGACGCTTGCAGCAGCGCTGCATCAGGCAGGATTCTCCTACATCGATTGGTTCAAGAGCGACTCGCAGGGGATCGATCTGCGATTGTTCAAATCTGTGAATGAGCATCTTCGCCAATCGATCCTCGCTGTGGAATTTGAACCGGGCATCATTGATGCATATAAACAGGAAGATAAATTGTGGGAGATCCTCCGGTATATGGAGGAGCAGAAGTATTGGCTCTCCGAAGGAACAGTCAAAGGTTCGCAACGGCTGTCCAAGGGTGATCTGGAAAAGATCTCAGGTTCCCCTTTCTTTCGTAAACTCTTTGCCTTCTCTCACCGTTCCAGTCCGGGCTGGATCGAAATGGTATACCTGCATGATTTTTCCGGCGATCGGTCATTGCGGGACTTCCTCATCGGCTGGGTCTTTGCTGTGATCCAGCGACAATACGGGTTTGCGCTCCGGCTGAGTTTGATGGGGAAAGAACGATATCACGAGCCGATATTTGATGAGATGTCCGCTTATGCAGCCAGAAAAATACGCACCAGTCTTTTCTCCAGCGCGCTGCTCTCCGTTGTGAAGGAAAAGATCCTTAAAACATTCAATTTGGCCTAAGAATTACATTATATCAATACCATGTACAACTTCTGCACCCTCTTTGATTCGAATTATCTTTCCCGCGGATTGACACTCTATCACTCGCTGGAGAGAGTGTGTGACAATTTCCATCTGTACATTTTTGCTTTTGATGACAGATCCTTTGTGATCCTTAATACACTTCAACTCCGTCATGCGACAGTGATTCCGCTCAACAAGTTTGAGGATCCGGATCTGCTGGGAGTGAAACCGACAAGGACGCGGGCGGAGTATTGCTGGACTTCGACCTCTTCCACGATCCTTTATGTGTTGAACAACTTTCCGGTCGATCAATGCACATATCTTGATGCTGACATGATGTTCTTTGCGTCTCCCAAACCGCTGTTCGATGAAATGGAGGGGAAATCGATCCTGATCACCGAACACCGTTATTCTCCGCAATACAACAAAGAAGCATTGAGCGGAAAATACTGTGTCCAGTTCGTATCATTCAAAAAGAATGACGAGGGATTGACGGCACTGCGCTGGTGGCGGGACCGATGTATCGAATGGTGTTATGCCCGGCATGAAGATGGAAAATTCGGCGACCAGCAGTATCTGGATGATTGGATGACACGCTTTACCGGAGTACATGAACTCCGGCATCTTGGCGGGGGAATGGCTGCATGGAATGTTCAGCAGTATGATGTTTTTACAAAAAATGATACATTGTGGGGGAAAGAAACAGCGACCGGAATTGAATTTCCCGTGATCTTCTATCACTTCCATTATCTGAGATTCCTTCAACCTGATCTGATCGAACTGGGACGGCGGACGTTGACGGAGAAGGTCCTCCGTCTGATCTATGCGCCGTATTATCAGGCGCTGGAAGTGTCTGCAGGGATCATCAGAACGATCGATGATTCCTTCGATCCGCATGGTGCAGCACCGAACACATTCACATGGAAGACACTGCTGTTGTATCTTTTTCGTAAGTTGAACGGTATCTATCACATCTATCCCCGATCAAAGTTCAATCAGTAATGCGGTGCAATCAGGAGTTGTAAACAGGTTCTATGGCATATATCATTCCATTAAAAACTCATTCAGATAAACGCGGGAATTTGACCGTGATCGAACAAGAGATACCGTTCCCTGTGAAGCGGACATTCTATATCTACGGAGTGGATGATTCCGTGCGCGGCGGACACCGGCACCACACAACCTATCAGGCCTGTATCTGTGTCCATGGAAGCTGTATCGTTTCGAACAACGACGGAACGGTGCGTCAGGATTTCGTCCTGGATCATCCGAGCAAATGTCTCATCCTCGAGCCGAAGGACTGGCATACGATGCATCATTTTACTCCGGATGCCGTATTCCTGGTCTTTGCATCAGAATTATTCGATCCAAAAGACTATATCTACGAGCCCTACACATGATCGATTACGAGAATCTGCGAAAGGCCAATGAGCCGTTCTTTGAGGAATACCGTGCTTCTTTCGACGGACTGCTGCAGAGCGGCTGGTTCATCCTCGGAAATGCCGTAAAAACTTTTGAACGGGAGTTCGCGGCATTCAATACAAACAAAGAATGCATCGGCGTCGCAAACGGACTCGATGCATTGATTCTCTGTCTTCGCGCTCTCGGTCTTGAGAAAGGGAGCGAGGTCATCGTTCCTTCGAATACCTACATTGCGACGATCCTTTCCATTCTGCAGTGCGACCTTGTCCCGGTCCTCGTTGAACCGGACATCCGTTCCTACAATATCGACCCGGCAAAGATCGAGGATGCAATCACACCAAAGACCAAAGCGATCATGGTGGTGCATTTGTACGGGAAGGCCTGTCGCATGGATGCGATCACCGCCGCAGCGAATAAGCATGGCTTGGCGCTGATCGAAGATTGTGCACAATCCCACGGTGCGAAATTCAAGGGGAAAATGACCGGCACATTCGGGTACGGGGCATTCAGTTTTTATCCGACCAAGAATTTGGGATGTCTGGGGGACGGAGGAGCGGTAACAACGGACGATGATGCATTCGCAGACAAGATCAGAATGCTGAGGAACTACGGATCGGAGAAGAAGTATTACAACGAAGTGGTGGGATATAACTCACGGCTGGATGAGATCCAGGCGGGATTCCTTTCGGTGAAGCTGAAACGTCTGAATGAGATCACGGAACACAAACGCCGACTTGCTGCATTGTATCAGAACGGTTTGAAACAGGACTTCATCACTCCGGAAGTACATCCGGACCATTTTGATGTATTCCATATTTATAATATCCGTCATCCGAAACGGGATGCACTCAAAGAATACCTCCTGAAGAACGAGATCAAGACTGATGTCCATTATCCGGTGCCTCCTCACAAGCAGAAAGCGATGAGCGGAGTTTTGGCAATAGACCATTTCCCCATCTCCGAAGAGATCCATGCTACAACCCTTAGTCTTCCGATATCATTCTGCCATTCGGAAGGTGATATCCGCAGAGTGATCGATGTGATGAATGCCTTCTGATCATTCCTCTTTCTGAGCATCCATTGTGACGGCCAGGCGGGTGAATACCTGCTTCAGAATAAAATATATTCCGATCCCGGCCGGTACAGCGATCATAGCCCACACTGCCATCCCCTGCACATTCGTCCACCACAACAGTTGGATCGTTCCGAACAGATCCGCCTGCAGCATTGAGAAGATCAATGTCAGGTCCAGCGGTATCGGGGATTCACCGAACAGGATCTCGCCGGCTCTAAGAAACGGGATGAACAGGATCAATTGAAGCGGATAGACAAAGTAATTGATCAATTGTATGGCCGGCACATTCAGGCGAAGCAGTAACGCCGCCGATGTACAGAGGATGGTCGTTGAACCGAGCATGGGAAATAAACCCAACGTGATGCCGAGCGCAACACACAAAGCAAGTTTTTCCGGGGAAAGTCCCTGTTTGAGAAAATTCAGAAGAGGAACGGCTAGCTTTCGCTGAAAGAAATCCTTTGTCACTTCACAATTGCCCTTTCGTAAGATCATTCCCTGCAACATCAACGGTTTTGAATTGGTTCAACCGCACACCGACGCCGGATGCAGGATCGAACATGGTAAGGGGCTGACCTCCGGATCATGCGGCTGACCAAGTGAATGCGAGATTCAAGCCGTTCTCTACAGTAGCTCAGAATCCGGACCGCAGCCTGTCGGCGAGTTTCAGCGGCAGACCTGCCGAAATGATCTTGGATGCAGCGGATTCGATATCGTACTCCACCCGGATGTATTCGATGGAGAATTGTTCATGATCGAACACGAGGAAACAAGCGCGCCGGTCTCCGTCCCGCGGCTGTCCCACACTTCCTACGTTCACGATAAACCGCTTTCCTTTTGAGATGGTTGCACTCCTGCCGTCTTCACAGAACACGGAAGGACGGTGTGTGTGGCCGATGAAACAGATCCCGGTGTCAAACGCTTCAAAGCTCAACGCCGCATCATTTTGATTCAGGATATATCGGAAATAGTTCGGCAGATCGGGAGAGCTATGCACAAATAGCGCATCATCGCGCTCGATGGTGTACGGTAGCCCAGCTAAAAATGACGCATGCTCTCTGCTGATGACCGACCGGGTCCATTCCGCAGCCTGTCGTGCTAGGATACTGAAATTTTCGGTCGAGAGTCCTCCGGTCACCGCCATGTCGTGATTTCCGATCACGGACGGGATATTCCGTTTTTGGATCAATTCGACGCATGCATCAGGATCGGCGCCGTACCCTACAATGTCACCGAGACAGACAGTCCTGCCAATATCCATAGCTTCGATGCTCTCCAATGTTGCCTGAAGCGCTTCAAGATTCCCGTGAATATCCGATATGACCGCTGTTTTCATCGTTCAAATGTAATAATATTTTCCCGAAGATGAATGACTATCTTTGGGATGATTCAAAAATTTCGTAGTTTAATGATGGACTCACAATGAAGAAGAACATGAAAAAGACATTTACGGCAAAATTGAAGAAGATAAAAATATTGGTCACCGATGTGGACGGCGTTCTGACCGACAGCGGTGCATACTATTCCGAAGAAGGTGTTGAGCTGAAAAAATTCAATATCCGGGACGGAATGGGAATTGTGCTGCTGCGAAAAGCAGGGTATAAGGTCGCGATCGTTACAACGGAGAATACGAAGATCGTGGAGAAACGGGCGGAACGGCTTCAGGTGGATGACCTTCACCAGGGAGTGTACAATAAAATGGTCGCCGTTGACCTGCTGAGGAACAAATATGGTCTTGCGTGGGACGAGATGGCATTCATCGGGGACGATATCAATGATATCGAAGTGATGAAAAAGGTCGGATTTGCCGCTGCTCCAGCCAATGCGACGGAGATCAATAAAAAGATCGCGGACTTTGTCACCAAAAATGACGGCGGTCATGGAAGCGTCCGGGAAGTGTGCGATCTGCTACTTGCGCTGAGATGGAAAGGGGATGCCATCTCGGAATTGTGGCTCCGGAAATAACAGATCATGGAGAACGTTCTCTTCATATCATATTTTTGGCCTCCCTCCGGCAAGGCATCGCTGCATTGGCCTCTGTTCATCATCAATAATCTCCGTCGATTCGGATGGCGCCCGAGTGTGCTGACCGTCGACAGTGATTCCTTTTCTCACTCCGATCCCAGCATGGAGGCATTCGTCGATCCGGCAATGACGGTGGTGCGTACTGCCGCAAATGAACCGTTCAATCTCTACCGAAAATTCCTGGGGAAAGAATCCGGTGCCCCTCTGGTCGCTTCCGAAACAATTTCTGCGGTCAATTCCGACTGGAAGCATAGAGTATCCATCTGGATCCGGATGAATCTGTTCGTACCGGACGCAAGGATAGGATGGTACTTTTCGGCAGTGAAGGGGGGGAGAGCGCTCATCGAGAAAGAGAGACCAAAAGCGATCATCTCCATAGGTCCTCCCCACAGTGCTCACCTGATCGGAAAGAGACTGAGCCGTCAATTCGGCATCCCTCACATTCCGGTGCTTATCGATCCCTGGGTCGACATCGTCTATTACAAAGGATTTCGCCGAAATGCATTGACGCTGATGCTTGACAATTATTTCGAGCGGGCGACATTCAGGAATGCACGGAAGATCATCTTTGTCACAAAGAGTTCAAAGGAGGATCATGTGCGGAAATATCCCTGGATCGCGGAGAAATCCGAGGTGTTGTATTGGGGATATAATGAAGAGCACTTTTCCGCAGCGAAAGAACCTTCCGACGTGGAAACGATACTGCATGCCGGTAACATCTTCGATTATCAGAATCCAAAAGGACTTTGGTCCAATATTGCATCAGAGATCGCAAAAGGAAGGAAACTCCGGATCCGTTTCATCGGCACGGTGAGTCCGGAGATCACCAAAGCGGTCACGGATGCCGGATTGGACAGGCATACGGAATATCTCGGATTTCTGCCGTATCAACAGGCTGTTCAGGTGATGATGAATGCTGCATTCCTTCTGGTCTGTGCGACCGAGCGAAGACATGTCCCCGGAAAACTGTTCGAATATCTCAGGACAGGGAATAGGATCATAGCGTTTGGAGATGACAACAACGAGGTGGGGGAGATCCTTTCGGATGCAGCAGCAGGAATATTGTTTCCGTACAATTACGAAAAACTGGATCTCTTTGATCGGTTACAATCGGTCCATCCGAATATGAATGCGGCAAAGATGTACAGCCGGGAAAATATCGCAGGAAAGCTTTCCGAAGTGTTAAAATCCACAATTTAGTCTGCTTTTTGAATAAATCCTCCCCGCGTAAACTCATCTTGCACACCAGTCAATATTTTAGTAAATTTCAAGTAAATTGTGAAGAAAAGTCAGTAATAGCGATATATTTTAGAGACTATTACGGTCAAGTGCGGAAGGGCATCACGTGTGAATCCCAATAATGGGATCAGTATTATCATATAAGAAACCCGGCAAGTGCGAAATGCTTGTTTGTGTTGCGAAAGGTTAACGTTGTAAATGAAAAAGGAAATTTTGATCAATTCCGTAGGGAATGAAATACGGATTGCGATCACAGAAGAGTCAAAACTGGCGGAATTATTCGTCGAAACACCGGAAAAAGAACGGATGGTGGGGGATATTTATTTTGGGAAAGTCGCCAAAGTAATGCCCGGAATTCAGGCGGCGTTCATCGATATCGGATTGCCGCAGGATGCATTTTTGCATTTTTCCGATATCAGCGATGTTCAGGATGAGTATAATGCCATGCTGGATGACGAGGAAGATGAGGATGAAGAGGAGGAACAGCAGAACAATGGCGGAGCGCCGGCACCCAAAAAGCCGAGACCGGAAAAGAAGCCCCGTGAGGAGCACCGCCGTAAACCGGTAACGCTTCAAAAAGGGCAGGAGATCATTGTTCAGGTCACCAAAGAACCCGTTGCAAAAAAAGGGGTTCGGGTGACAAGCCAGGTGTCGCTGCCGGGACGTTTTCTGGTGCTGCTGCCGTTCGACGGTAAGGTCGGCATCTCAAAAAAGATCAGCAGTTTCAAAGAGCGCCGCCGACTGCGCAGACTGGTCAGGAGCATTCTTCCCGCCGGTTTTGGAGTGATCGTCCGGACGAATGCTGAGAATCAGGATGAGAAATTATTCCTGAATGATCTGGAATCGCTGCTGGCATCATGGCGAGAGATCGAAAAGAGTGCCAAAGAGGAACAGCCGCCGTCATTGATCTATAAAGATATGGCGACCACCTCGAGTGTGATCCGCGATCTGTTCAGCGAACAGGTAGAACGGGTCGTGACAGACGATAAGAAGCTCTTCAAAGAGATCAAATCCTATGTAAAGGTCTTCTCTCCCGAAATGGCCGACCGTGTGGAGTATTACGGAAAACGTGAACCGATCTTCGATTCTTTCGGCATCGAGAAAGAGATCCAAACACTGCTCGCCAGAAAGGTGTGGCTGAAGCACGGCGGATACATCATCATTGAACCGACCGAAGCGATGGTGGTGGTGGACGTGAACAGCGGCCGGTATGCCGCAAGCAAGGAACAGGAAGAGAACTCACTGCGGACCAATCTCGAGGCGGCACGGGAGATCTCCCGTCAAATTCGGCTTCGTGACCTGGGCGGTATCATCGTGATCGACTTCATCGACATGCTGGATGACCGGAACAAGAAGAAGGTCTATGATGAGATGAAGAAGGAATTCAAACGCGACCGGTCGAAACACACGATCCTTCCTTTGACCGATTTCTGCATCATGCAGATCACCCGACAGCGCCAGCGCCAGAGCATCATTCACAGTTTCACCGAACCATGTCCGGTCTGCGGCGGTACAGGAATGATCCAGTCCAAAACGACCATCCTGAGCCACATTGAACGCTGGCTGCGCCGGTATCGTGCGGAAGGGAAGGAACTGCGACTGCACCTCCGCGTCAATCCGAGTATGGCGGAGTACATCACCAACGGATTCTTCAGCCGTCTCTGGCAGATGCGTCTGAACTCGCTGAAATGGGTCACGATCGAAGAAGATAAGACACTGCAGATCGATGATTTCCGTTTCGTTTCCATCAAACAAGATAAAGACATCACACCGGAATTTTTGAACTAGGAGCACGCATGAAGTTTTTCATCGATACTGCAAATCTTGCCGAGATCAAAGAAGCGAACGATCTTGGTCTGCTGGACGGCGTCACCACCAATCCTTCACTCGTTGCGAAAGAAGGAAAGGATTTTGTCACGCTGCTGAAAGAGATCTGCGCCGTTGTGAACGGACCGATCAGTGCGGAGGTCGTCTCGATGGATTTTGACGGGATGATGAAAGAGGGAAAGGAACTTGCAAAGATCCATGACAATATCGTGATCAAACTTCCGTTGATCAAGGAAGGGTTGAAAGCGGCGAAAGCATTCCATGCCGAAGGGATCAGAACGAATGTGACGCTCTGTTTCTCCGCCAGTCAGGCATTGCTTGCGGCAAAAGCGGGAGCGACGTATATCAGTCCGTTCGTCGGACGTCTTGACGATATCAGCACCGACGGTATGCAGCTGATCGAGCAGATCGTGACCATTTACAACAATTACGGTTTTGAAACGGAAGTGCTCGTTGCGAGCGTCCGGCATCCCATCCATGTCGTGCAGGCAGCGCTCATGGGAGCCCATGTCTGCACCATGCCGTTGAAAGTGATCGACCAGCTGGTGAAACATCCGCTGACCGATATCGGACTTGAAAAGTTCATGGCGGACTGGAAAAAAGGACAAGCGAAATGAAGAGAACACCATTCTTTGAGATCCATCAGAAAGCCGGTGCAAAGATCGTTCCGTTCGGCGGTTTTGAAATGCCGGTACAGTATGCCGGGATCATGGAAGAGCACAAGACCGTCCGTACGGCGGTCGGAGTGTTCGATGTTTCCCACATGGGTGAGTTCTTTGCGAGCGGCGTGAATGCCCTTCCGTTCCTCCAGAAGATCACCGTAAATGATGTGTCGAAACTGACGCCGGGGAAAGCTCAATATTCGGCGATGTGTTATGACGACGGCGGAATTGTCGATGACCTGCTGATCTATATGCTGGCAGAGAATTCCTATATGATCGTCGTGAATGCCGCCAATATCGACAAGGACTGGGAGTGGATGAAAAAGCATTGTCCGTCCGATGTTTCGTTCGAGAACAGAAGTGATTCAATGGCGCTGCTGGCGATCCAGGGGCCCAAGTCCTTGGCAACGCTGCAGAAACTGACCGACGTCGATCTTTCGGTTATACCGTATTATCATTTCGTTCAGGGCTCGTTGAGCGGGATCGACATGATCATTTCACGCACAGGGTATACCGGCGAACTGGGATTTGAGATCTATTTTGATGTGAAACATGCCGATGCAGTATGGACAGCGATCTTCAGTGCCGGAAAAGAATTTGCGATCGCTCCGATCGGACTCGGTGCCCGCGACACGCTCCGTCTGGAGATGGGATACTGTCTTTACGGGAACGATATCGATCAGACGACCAATCCGATCGAAGGAGGACTCGGATGGATCACGAAACTTGCGAAGGGCGATTTCATCGCCAAACCGGTAATTGAACGTACAAAGACCGAGGGACCCAAACGGAAACTGGTCGGGATGATGCTGTCCGAAAAAGCAGTGCCGAGGCATGGTTATCCGCTTCTGGTGAACGGAGTGAACGTCGGTACCGTGACCAGCGGAACATTCTCGCCTTCCCTCGAAAAAGGGATCGCGATGGGATATGTGAATGCTCCACACCACGAGATCGGCAATAAGATCCAAATCGACGTACGGGGGAAGTCCGTTGAAGCAACGATCGTTGCTTTGCCGTTTTTGAAAAAATAATTGCTGCGGCAGTTCAGGGGTTTCATTATGAAGATAGAAGTATTTTTCTCGCCATCTCAGATCGACGACCTGTTCCTTCGGGACAAGAATGTCGTTGTGATCGACGTGCTCCGCGCCAGTACATCCGTGATCACGGCACTGAACAGCGGTGCAAAAGAGATCATTCCCGTCAACACGATCGAATCGGCCGTGAAGGTCTCCGGCAATCTGTTCGGCGATGTCGTATTGCGCGGCGGTGAACGGAACGGAAAGATCATTGAAGGATTCAATCTCGGCAACTCTCCCCAGGAATACACGGAAGAAGCGGTGAAAGGAAAATCGATCATCTTCTACACATCCAACGGTGCGCCGACGATGTGGAAAGCGCGGTACGCGAAGAATCTGATCGTTGCTGGATTTGTCAATATGTCCGCCGCAGTCCGCCGCATCACCGAACTGAAGGATGATGTGTATATCCTCTGCGCGGGAAAACATACGCAGTTCTGTGTTGAGGATGCGGTGTGTGCCGGAATGATCATTAAAGAATTGATGGATGATAAGAGTGCGGAATTCGAGTTCAACGATTCCGCAGCGGCTGCCTATACGCTGTACAAGAGCGCGAGCAAGAATCTCCTGAAGATGGCAAAGAACTGCGATCACGGAAAATTCCTGGTAGAGATCGGCTTTGAGAGCGATCTTGAATTCTGCACCAATGTCGATGCGTTCGATGTCGTGCCGGAATTGTCCAGCAACGTGATCAAATTGAAGAAGAAGGCGGACCCGACAGTTCCGCACGTACCGATCAGCATCGATACCTCCGGCGGAAAAGGAGAATAATGGAAGATTTCCCGCTGCCACAGCAAGATCTGCCGCCGCAACCCGTTCGCAAGAAAAAGACCGTCACCGATGCGAAGAAGAACTCACAGCAGCGAAAGCAGGTGCTTTCGTTCCTGGTGATCGTTTTCGGCATTATGGCGCTGCTGTCAATGGTCTCTTATTCTTCAGGGGACGAAGCGAACGGCGAGGTCCGTTTCTCCGATCTGTACAAGGTCTTCACTAACGATCCGCTCATCCAGCAGAAATCCGAACTGACCGGCAACTGGCTCGGTCTGTTCGGAGCGATCCTTTCCAACTTCCTCATCAACTCCACCGTCGGGTTCTTTTCCTTTATTGTTCCTGTTCTGCTGCTGATGTGGGGCTGGACTATGCTTCGGAGCGGCAGTTTACGCCGCCTCGTGTATTTTACGAACTATGCGATCATCCTTGCGCTGCTGGGCGCTGCGTTCTTTGGTCTTCTCCGCCGGACAGGACTTGCCGAGGTGATCACCTCCGAATGGCACGGCGGTTTCGGCGCATTCTTCGCGACCATTCTCTATCAATCGATCGGTCTTGCAGGCGGCATCATTCTGACGCTCTCCTTCATGATCATCGTCCTTACGTTAGCGATCGATCTCGATCTGCATAAAACATCCGAACGGCTGAAGGCTTTCTTTGTGGACAGCGGCGAACTCGTCGGCGCCAAGATGGACGAATGGAAAGAGCAGCAGGAGATCAGGGCAAAGGAACGGGAAGCAGAGAAACGGCGTGAAGCGGCAGAGATCAAAGTGAAACGCCCCGATGCGGAAGTTTCTACGGCCGAAGAACTGCCTCCGCCGAAACCGAAAAAAGAATTTGTCCGGCCGCAGCCGGTGATCAAACTGGTGGACGAAGAGAAATCCGTTTCCATGATCGATGCTACGGATATTCCGCTGGAGATCAACGAAGGAGTGAAGGAAAAAGAGGCCGAGCTGGAAGAGCGCGAGGTGGAGGATGAAGAGATCGATTTTGTCTTCCCGTCTGTTGAACTGCTCGATCCGAAGAAATATGAAGAGAAGATCAGTGACGATGAACTGAAGAGCAATGCAGCGCTGCTGCAGGCGAAACTGGCGGATTTCGATGTCGAGATCGCCAACGTGAGCGTCACGCCCGGTCCGGTGGTGACGCTGTATGAACTGGTCCCGGCGACGGGAGTGAAGGTCTCGAAGATCACTTCGCTCTCCAACGATCTTGCGCTTGCGATGCAGGCCCGCGGTATCCGTATCGAAGCGCCGATCCCGGGCAAAGGGACTGTCGGTGTCGAGATCCCGAACAATAAACCGCAGATCGTCACGATCCGCAGCATCCTGAATTCCGAAAAATTCCGCGACAGCAAATTCGCACTTCCGCTGGCGATGGGAAAGACGATCACCGGCGAGATCTTCATCGACGATCTGGCGAAGATGCCGCACGTGCTGATCGCCGGCGCAACCGGTATGGGGAAGAGCGTCGGGATCAACACCATCATTGCAAGTCTGCTGTACCGGCTGCATCCTTCCGAACTGAAATTCATTCTGGTCGATCCGAAAAAGATCGAACTGAGTCTCTATGAGAAACTGAAGAATCACTACCTTGCCGTTTCACCGGATATCGATGAGAAGATCATCACCCAGTCGCCGAATGCTGTATTGGTCCTGAAATCGTGTGTGATCGAGATGGAGAAGCGGTATGACCTGCTGGCTTCTGCCGGAGTGAGGCATGTGACCGATTATAACGCCCGGATCAAGGATGGACGCTTGAAAGGAAAGGACACCGAGACGATCAAACACCGGTACCTGCCGTATATCGTTGTGATCGTGGATGAACTCGCCGACCTGATGATGACCACAGCGAAAGAAGTGGAAGAATCCATCGCACGTATCGCTCAGCTTGCACGCGCTGTCGGCATCCATCTCGTTCTTGCCACACAGCGTCCCTCGGTAGATGTGATCACCGGTGTGATCAAAGCGAACTTTCCGTCCCGCATCGCCTATGCGGTCTCCTCGAAGATCGATTCGCGGACGATCCTGGACGGCAGCGGAGCTGAACAGCTGATCGGACGCGGCGATATGCTCTATCAATCCTCCAGCAGTCCGAAAGCGATCCGAATGCAGAATGCCTATATCTCCACGGAAGAAGTGGAAGGGATCGTTGAGCATATCGGAAAACAAAAAGGATACAGCAAGATGTACGAACTTCCGTCCGCACTCGAGAAGAAGAAAGGCGCGAACGGCAGCGGCGGCGGGGACCGGGATGAACTGTTCGAGGAAGCAGCCCGGATCATCGTCCGGCACCAGCAGGGATCGGTATCGCTGCTGCAGCGACGACTGAGCGTCGGATATTCGCGTGCGGCGCGTCTGGTGGACCAGCTGGAAGACGCCGGCATCGTCGGACCGTTCGACGGAAGCAAAGCGCGTGAAGTGATCATTGAGGACGAATCGCAGCTGGAAATCATTCTGAAGAGTCTATAACGGAGACGATGAGAATCATTGCGGCCATATGTTTTTTTCTCGGCGTCCTGCCGGCTCAGGAACTGACCCCGGCAGGCGTGCTGGAGAATATCCGTACGACCTATTCCCGTATGAATGATGTTTCGGCACTCTTCACGCAGAACGTGAAAATGAAGTTCAAACGGACCGGTCAGACCGTCTCCGGTTCCGTCAGGATCAAGAAGGGGAACAAATACCGTCTTGAGACCGATCAGCAGACGATCGTAACGGACGGTGCAACGATCTGGATGTACGATCCGCGGACACACCAGGTGCTGCGGGATATCTACCGTCCGAACCGGGTGCAGTTCTCTCCCGATAAGTTCCTTCTTGGACTGCCGAAAGAGTTCACGCCCCTTTCTGTTGAGAAAGATTCTGCATCGGTCATCCTGACCCTCCAGCCGTCCAAACCGAGCAGTGTTTCACCGATGATGACAAAACTGCGGGTGTGGGTCGATCCCGCAACATGGTTGTTCCATGCGATCGAGACAACGGATAAGAATTCCACAGTCACCACATTTCTCCTGTCCGATCTCCGGTTCAACAAAGGGATCGCGGACAGTGCATTCACCTTCGCCATCTCAAATACGATGAAGATCGTAGACGTACAATCACTGCGCTAAGAACGAGCGGATGAGTTCACTACTGAAAAATAGCATCAGCACGCTTTTCAGCATCCTGCTGTCGGGATTGTTCCTCTATCTTGCATTTCGCGGAAAGGATATCGGCCAGCTGTGGAATTCACTCGTTGAGGTCCATTGGAGCTGGTTCGTTCTGCTGTACGCCGGCAGCGCCTTCAGCCATCTGCTGCGAGCCTGGCGGTGGAAATATCTTCTCTATCCGATCAAACAGAATGTTTCACTGCGGAATACCTTCTCCGCAACGATGATCGGATATCTGATCAACAATGTGGTGCCGAGACTCGGGGAATTTGTACGGCCGTATTCCATGAAGAAACTGGAAGGACTCTCCCGCAGCGCGACGATGGGGACGATCGTACTGGAGCGGATACTGGACCTGGTGACATTTGCGATGTTTGTGCTGACGGTCTTTGCGGTGTATTCCCGCCAGTTCGTCGTCTGGTTTCCGACTCTGGAGAATGTGGAATGGATGTTCATTGTCGGTGCTGCGGCGATGATGGTCATCTTCATTTTGATGTTCCTGAAAGCGGAGATGATGCTTCAGTTCGTCAAACGCTTCCTCTTCCTGCTTCCGGCAAAAGTGCGGAGTACGGGGTCGACCATCTTCGATTCATTCATCACCGGATTTCAGGCGTCAAAGTATCCGGGGAATTATTTCATGATCGCGTTGACGAGCATCCTGATCTGGCTGTCGTATATCGTGCTGCTGTATGTGCCGTTCTTCATCTATGATTTTTCCCAGAATGCGGATATCAATTTCGGAGCTGCATCGGTGCTGCAGGTCGCCTCAGGATTCGCTTTTGCATTGCCGACGCCGAGCGGCATCGGCAGTTATCATGCGTTCACTTCATTCGCTCTGACACAGATGTTCCATGTCGATCCGGCGTCTGCGCTGAGCTATGCGGTCTACACCCATGCGGTCGGATTCCTGACAACAACGACACTGGGACTTTATTTTTTTATTGCGGACAAGATGCACGTGCGGGACGTGGTGACGCCGAACGATGCCGATGAGAGACATCCGTGAGGACCATGCTGTTCTTGATGCTGATGGTCTCAATTGCAGCGAACGCGCAGCAGGAGAGTCGGCGCATTGCATCGGAGCGTGAGAACACAATGTCCTTCTTCGGCGGAATGGGGATCCACATGGTCTCCGCACCCGATGTGGTCGGCTACATCAACAATATCACACTTTTCACGCAGCGAGTGGATGATTTCGGAACGGCGGTCGGTTTCTACGGCGGTGTTGATCTTCCGGTGAGTGCTGAGTGGGGGATCGGAGTGAAGCATCAGTATCTGTTCAAGACGTACTCCGTCCCGGGAAATCTGGCCGGGATATATGATATATATTATTCGGTGCAGGCACCGTCGGTCATGATCGAGAGGGTGCTGAAAGGGCAGGGATACTTTGTGAAATTCTCCGGCGGCGGCGGATATCATTTCGGGTATCTCTCCCAAAAGGTCTCCACGTTCGGCGTAACGACGGAATATACGGCTCAGGGGATCGGCTTCGAATTTGATGCGGTCGGACAGACCGCCTTCGGTGATGATGCTTACGGCTATATCGGCGGATCGCTGGGATGGAGTTTTCTCGGAACGCTGAAGGACGACGCGGAAAAAGAACTGATGGATCCGCGGTCAGGCAGTCCTGTTGCTCTGAACATTTTCCATGCCGGCATCCGATTTGGAATTGTCTTTTATCTTTAACATACCATATCCATTAACACAAGGGGACCATGAAACACTTACTTCTTTTGGCATGCGCAATCCTTTTCTGCGCACACTTTACCGCAGCTCAAAAAACCACTTCCAAAAACAATAAGGAAAAGACCGCCGTGAGCGAACAACAACCGAATCCCAAAAAAGGATCTGTCGTGATCCAGACAAGCCTTGGCAATATCACCATCGAGCTGAACGATAAAGCAGCGCCGAAGCATTCCGCTAATTTCCGCAAACTGGCGAAGGACGGATTCTATGACAGCACGACATTCCACCGTGTGATCCCGAATTTCATGATCCAGGGGGGCGATCCGAACTCCAAAGCAGGGGACCGCAGCACGCACGGAATGGGCGGACCAGATTACCGCATCGATGCCGAGATCGGTCTTTCGCATGACCGCGGTGTGATCGCTGCGGCACGTCAAGGGGATCAGATCAATCCGCAGAGAATGTCCAACGGAAGCCAATTCTACATCACCGTGGTGCCGACCACATTCCTGGACGGTCAGTACTCGGTCTTCGGAAAAGTGGTGGAAGGAATGGATGTTGCGGACAAGATCGTGGCCGTTCCGAGAGACCCGCGCGACAATCCGCTCGAAAAAGTGATGATCATCAAAATGACGGTGATCGAATAATATTCGGGATATTCCGTCTTCCGCGGGATCAAGATCAATGGCAAAGACCAAAGAAAAATTCGATGTGGAGCAGCTCGTCTCTTCGTTCAAGAAGGGACAGTTCGCTCCATTGTATTTTTTCTACGGTGAGGAATCATTCCTGATCGATGAAGCGGTCAGTGCATTGATCTCCGCTGCGGTTGACCCTGCGATGCGCGAATTCAATTTCGACCTCCTTCACGGAGGCGAGATCGACGGGAAGAGGATCGTCTCGCTTGCATCCTCGTATCCGATGATGGCGGAGCGCCGTGTGGTGATCATCAAGGAATTCGACCGGGTGAAGGAAAAAGAACTGCTGGAGCCGTATGTCGAACATCCTTCGGCAACGACGATCCTTGTGATGATCGCAGCTTCAGCAGATCTCAGGAAAAAACCGTACAGCACGTTCAAAAAGCTCGGCATCATGCACGAAGCAGCGCCGCTGCGTGATTATGAAACGTCGGGCTGGATCGAATCCTACGTAAAAAGGTTGAAACGGACGATGGAGCCTGCGGCTGTTCAGCTGCTGTTCTCGTATGTGGGAAGTTCAATGCGGGAACTCTCCAATGAGATCGAAAAAGTGCTTCTGACCATCCCTGAAAAGGCAGTGATCACTGCGAAGGATGTGGAGCGGGTCGTCGGCGTTTCCCGTGAATTCACCCCGTTCGAACTTTCCAACAAGATCGGGGAGAAGAATTCAGCCAAGGCGTTGGCTATCGCCGACCGGCTGATCAGTTCCGGCGAAAGTCCTGTGGGACTCATTGCTGTGCTGACACTCCATTTCGTGAAATTATGGAAACTGCAGGATGCGCTGCGGATGAAAATGAGCGAGCAGGAGATGCTCAAATTCACCTATTTCAATTCCTTTGCGCTGCGTGCCAGCCTGGAGCAGGTGAAGAATTTCCGACCGGCGGAGCTGGAGAATGCATTTGTCCTGCTCGCTGAAGCGGACCTCGCGGCTAAATCGTCCGGTGATCCGAAACTGATCATGACACGGCTGATCTCCGAACTCGTTTCCGGCACCATCGCGCAGCCGGAAGAATCATCAGTATTATGAGACTTCTGGCAACGCCGACATCCGATGAGTGGCTGTTCATTACCGTCATTTTCTTTCTGGTCGGGATGCTCATTGCGTCAGCGGAATTGATCCGCAGGATGTTGAACGGCAGTTCTGACCTGACACGCAAATTCGTCCACATCATTGCCGGGATCCTCATGATGTGTTCCCCGTTCGTCTTCCACTCCGGCATCCCTGTTCTGATCATTACCGCGCTCACGGTTGTCGGAACGTTCTTCACCCGGCGTTCAGGATTGCTGAACAGTCTGCACGCTGCCGACCGGGATTCATACGGCACCACATATCATCCGCTCTCTTTCTTTATCCTCGTCCTGCTCTTCTGGGATTCATCCCCGATGATCTTGGCCGCTGCAATTTCGATCCTTGCAATTCCCGACGCATTAGCGGCGTTCGCCGGACAGTACCGCGCACAACCGCATGTCATCGAGTTCGACCACGGAACCAAAACCGTGGAAGGAATGGTTACCATGTTCGTCACAACATTCCTGACCTTGTGGGGAGTCTTCCTTTTCTTTGGGACGGCGACCTCCATTCCGATGCTCATTGTGATCTTCACGGTTTCCTGTTTTGTGACCGGATGGGAACTGATCAGTTTCAAAGGAACGGATAATCTGACGGTCCCGCTGGGTGCTGCATTTATGCTGCACTATTTCCTGACTGCTCATCCGCTCTTCCCTTCGGAACAGTTGGCCACGGCAGTGATCCTGGGGATCACGATCGGTGCGTTCTCCTTTTATTTCAATTTCCTTTCGCTGAGCGGCAGTGTAGCGACCTTTCTGCTCGCGACGGTGATCTATGGGATCGGCGGCTGGATGTGGACGATACCGATCTTTACATTCTTTATGGCATCAAGCCTGCTGTCGAAATACGGGAAGGCGAAGAAGAAAAAACTCGAACTGGTCTTCGACAAATCCAGTAAACGCGATGCCGGACAGGTCGCGGCGAACGGCGGACCGGCCGGACTGCTCATTATTCTATGGTATCTGTTCCCCGAACGGACCGAGATCTATTTCCTCTATGTCGCTTCGATCGCTGCGGTGACAGCGGATACCTGGGGGACGGAGATCGGAACATTGTTCAAACGGAGGCCCAGGTCGATCATCACGTTCAAAACAGTGGATGTCGGAACAAGCGGAGGAGTTTCGTCCGCCGGTTTCATCGGAGGGATATTCGGAGCAGCACTCGTGGTCGCTACCGTGTCCCTCTTTCCTTCTTCCGGGATCTCAGCCGGAACAGCAGCGATCCTGATCCTGAGCGGTGCCGCCGGTTCTGCCGTTGACAGTCTTCTTGGTGCAACTGTTCAGGCGCTGTACAAGACGGAGAAGGGAAAGATGACCGAACGGACAGAGGTCAACGGGGTCCGTACGAACCTGGTACGCGGATTCCGCTGGATGAGCAACGATCTGGTCAACTGGTGCTGCGGCACTGCCGGAGCGGCAACCGCATATTTTTTGCTTTAACCCGTAAAGATTGGTACCTTAACTTATGATGACAAAAACAGTTACCGTCCGATCTCTGAAGATCGGCGGAGGGAATCCGCTGACACTCTTTGCCGGTCCATGCGTGGTTGAGAACCGCGATATGATCTTTGCGACCGCAGAGAAAGTAAAGTCGGTGTGTGAAAAATTCGGCACTCCGGTGATCTTCAAATCTTCTTATAAGAAGGCGAACCGGACAAGCATGACCGGTTTTGTGACCATAGGGATGGATGAAGCACTGAAGATCCTGGATGACGTAAAAAAAGAGTTCGGGATGCCGATCATCACCGATATCCATACCGCTGAAGAAGTTGCGGCGGCAGCGCAGGTTGCTGATGTTCTCCAGATTCCCGCATTTCTCTGCCGTCAGACCGATCTTCTGCTAGCGGCAGGAAACAGCGGCAGAGCCGTGAATATTAAAAAGGGTCAATTCCTTGCTCCGGATGACATCAAACATCCGATCGAGAAAGTAGCATCCACCGGGAATACGAATATTCTGGTGACCGAACGCGGAACAACATTCGGATATCACAATCTGATCGTTGATATGCGCGGATTGGTGATGATGAGAAGATTGGGATATCCCGTGGTCCTGGATGCAACACATTCCGTGCAGCTGCCGAGCGGCGAGAACGGGAAAAGCGGCGGACAGCCGGAGTTCATTTTCCCGCTGTCACGGGCCGGAGCAGCCGTCGGTATCGATGCGTTGTTCGTTGAAACACATCCTGAGCCAGCCAAAGCGCTGAGTGACGCAGCAAGCCAGCTTCCGCTGGCACAACTGGAGGATCTGCTGAAACAGGTCACCGCCATCGATAGAACAGTGAAAGAATTCAAATAATATCATGCCCAACGATTCGATCGACATACAGCGAGCAAAGCGGGTCATACGGATGGAGGCTGAGTCCGTTGCCGCACTGGAAAAGAACATCAACGCATCGTTCCAAAAAGCAGTGGATATCCTCTATCTCTGCAAAGGCAGGATCGTGGTAACGGGAATGGGGAAATCCGGCATCATTGCACGAAAGATGGTCGCCACGATGAATTCCACCGGTACGCCTTCGATCTTTCTCCATCCTTCCGATGCCGTGCACGGGGATCTCGGGATGGTTCGGAATGATGATGTGGTGATCTGCATCTCGAAGAGCGGCGATACGCAGGAGGTCCGTCAATTGATGCCGATGTTCAAACGGATCGGCGTCCCGACGATCTCGATGGTCGGGAATATGAACTCGCATCTTGCGCTTCAATCCGATATTGCCCTCGATATCTCCGTCAGCGAAGAAGCATGTCCGCACAATCTCGCGCCGACAACTTCCACAACGGCAACACTGGCGATGGGTGATGCATTGGCAGTGACCTTATTGGAAAAGAAGAATTTTACGGCGGATGATTTCGCCATGTTCCATCCCGGTGGTAATCTCGGTAAACGGCTTCTGCTCAAGATCGAAGAACTGGCTGTGACCGGCGAACAGATACCAAAGATCAGCATGACGACCAGTTTGAGGGATGCGATCCTTGAAATGACATCGAAGCGGCTCGGCGCAACCAGTGTTGTGGATGAACAGGGACAGTTGACCGGGATCATTACGGACGGAGATCTGCGCCGGCTTCTGCAGAAAACGACGAATGTTGCCGATCTGACCGCTGCCGAAGTGATGACAAAGAATCCGAAGACCATCCGAAAAGGGACCCTGGCAAGCATCGCCTTGCAGGAGATGGAACAATTCAGCATTACACAGCTGATCATTGTCGATGAAGCGCGGCGGCCGTTCGGAGTGGTGCATCTGCATGATCTCGTCCGCGCAGGACTCGGCGGAGAATCATCCACGTGAGATCCATACTCATTCTTTCCTTTCTGCTGCTGATACTTACCGGATGTGAGGAGAAGGTCAGGCCGTCCGTTCTGAACGGTGTTTCCGGAACGCAGCTCCCGTCGCAAGAAAGCTGGAACTCCACCATCACGTTCACCGATTCAGGGATCGTGAAAGCGGTCGTGCGGGCAGGTCATATCTATTCGTATGATCATACACGGACGACCTTCCTGGAATCCGGTGTGATCGTCGATTTTTACGATGAGTTCGGGAAACACACCACCAAACTGACCTCGCTGCGCGGCTCGGTGGATGAAGCGACCAATAATCTTGAAGCGATCGGCAATGTTGTAGTGACCTCGGACAGCGGAACGGTGGTGCGGACGGAGAAGATGTTCTGGACGAATGAACGGCAGCTGATCCACTCACCCGATTTTGTCCGTATCACTTCGCCGACGGAGAATCTGACCGGAACCGGATTCGAGTCGGACCATAATCTTCGAAATTACAGGATCTTCAAAGTGGCCGGGACCGCAGAGAACAAATGATGAGAACTCTGCTGACAGTATTGTTCCTCTTCGGATGGGCTTCCGCACAGAAGCCGGACCAGATCGTTCTGCAGAATGCCGACATCTTTGCCGGGAAACGTCTGGAGAACGGCGAGGATGTCCGTGAATTGACCGGAAATGTCCAGTTCAGACAGGGGACAACGCGTGTCTGGTGCGATAAAGCGGTACAGTATCTGAACCGCAACGAAGTTGAATTGATCGGCAGTGTCCGGATCATCCGTGACACCGTGACGCTGACAGCAAAGAAAGGGAGATATTTCGGGAACACCAAGCGGGCGGACGGTGAAGGGAATGTGAAACTGAAGACCCCCCATGTGACGCTGTTCGCCGATATCGGCACCTATTATCTGGACGAGGAGCGGGCGTTCTTTCAAAAGAATGTGAAAGTGATCGATTCGACCACGATCATCTATGCCGATCAGCTGACATATTTTGAGAAGGAACGAAAATCCGAGGCGATGCTGAACGTCCGCATCGTCAACCCCGAAGATAACATCACGATGTTCGGGAATTATCTGATCCATTCCGATTCCACCAAATACAGCCGGATGACCGAACAACCCCGGCTGATGCAGATCGATACAACGGAGAAAGGGGAGATCGATACCCTGGCCGTGAAGAGTATGGTGATGGAATCGTATGATGATTCCACACAGCGGATGATCGTGAAGGATAGTGTGGTGATCGTACGAGGAGAACTTGCCGCGCGGAGCGGTCTGGTGAATTTCTACCGTGAGGAAGGAAGGATCGATCTGTTCGAGAAGCCGATCGTGTGGT
Source organism: Synechococcus sp. UW140 (assembly GCA_943364975.1). Lineage (GTDB taxonomy): Bacteria > Bacteroidota > Ignavibacteria > UBA10030 > UBA8401 > UBA8401. The sequence continues at coordinate 2,586 of CALRIY020000034.1, read as the reverse complement.
ATCAGGAGAATCAGGTGACCGGTGATACGATCCTGCTGGTGCTTGAAAAGAACCGACTCAAGACCGCTACGGTGAAGACTCGGGCATTCGTCCTCTCTCAGAGCGATTCGCTCTTTCCGAACCGATACAATCAGCTGACCGGTCGCTCGATCCTGATGACCTTCAAAGAGAATAAGCTGCAGGAAACATTCGTACAGAAAAATGCGATCAGTCTCTACTTCCTGTACGACGACAGCACGGGGAACGGAGTGAACAGGACGAGCGGCGATGCCATTGTGATGAAATTCGATTCCGGGCGTCCGAAGACGATCAGCATCACAACCGGGATCGAAGGATCGTACTTTCCGGAGAACCTGCTGAAAAAAGATGAGTCCCAATATAATCTTGACGGTTTTCTTCTGAGGGATGACCGTCCACGATTTTTAACCGTATTTCCAACACGACCGAAACTATGAGCGAACAGCCCGCGCCGGAGAAAAAATTAAGTCTGCGTGCCGAACATCTTGTGAAACGGTACAAGAAGCGGACCGTTGTGAATAATGTGAGTGTTTCCGTGAACCAGGGGGAGATCGTCGGTCTTCTCGGTCCCAACGGTGCGGGAAAATCGACATCATTCTATATGATCGTCGGGATGATCCGTCCGAACGAGGGGAAAGTGTTCCTCGATGACAAGAACATCACCAAACTGCCGATGTACAAACGTGCGCGGGCAGGCGTGGGATATCTGACGCAGGAAGCATCGGTCTTCCGCACGATGAGTGTGCGGGACAATATCCTGTCCGTTCTGCAAATGACCTCATTCACATCGAAGGAACAGAACGAGCGGGCGGACACACTGCTGGAAGAGTTCAGTTTAACGCATATCGCCAAGAGCAAAGGATTCATGCTCTCCGGCGGCGAGCGGCGTAGGACGGAGATCGCACGGGCGATGGCGACCGATCCGAAATTCATCCTGCTCGATGAGCCGTTCGCGGGCATCGATCCGATCGCCGTGGAAGACATCATGGAGATCGTCAAACAATTGAAATACAGGAATATCGGTGTCCTCATCACCGATCATAACGTGCATGAAACGCTCTCCATTACGGACCGCTCGTATCTGCTGTTCGAAGGGAAGATCCTGAAAGCGGGAAGTGCGGAGGAATTGGCCAATGATCCTGAAGCCCGGCGGCTCTATTTGGGCGAGGGATTCAAACTGGACCGTTACGAATAATCATCTACTGAGAAGGAAAAGAAATGGTTGTTGTCGTTCAACAGAATGCTACAGAGAAGGAAATTGAAGGGATCATCAGGATCCTGCATGATTTCGGATTTGACGTCCACCGCTCCACCGGAGTGAATCAGACGGTGCTCGGCGCCATCGGCGTCAAACCGGATTTTGATACGCGTCAGGTCGAAGTGCTGCCGGGTGTTGCCCATGCTTACCGCATCACCGAGCCGTATAAACTCGCCAGCCGCTCCTTCAAACAGGAGAGGTCGGTGATCAAGTTCAAGAATTGCGAGATCGGCGGGGATGCCGTCGTGGTAATGGCAGGACCTTGTTCCGTGGAGAATGAGAAACAGATCTTTGCCGTAGCAGAAAGCGTCGCAAAGGCAGGAGCAAAATTCCTTCGCGGCGGAGCGTTCAAACCGCGCTCCTCACCGTACGCTTTCCAGGGAATGGGCGAAGAAGGACTGAAGCTGATGCGGCGTGCGGCGGATGAATACGGTCTGCTGGTCATCTCTGAAGCGATGGACGGAACGCAGCTTGAACTGATCGAAAAATATTCCGACATCATCCAGGTCGGCGCACGGAACATGCAGAATTATAATTTCCTCCGCGAACTCGGCAAATCCGGCGTTCCGGTGATGCTGAAACGGGGACTTTCCGCTACATTCGAAGAATGGCTCATGTCTGCGGAATACATCCTGTCGGGAGGCAATAAGCAGGTGATGATGTGTGAACGGGGTATCCGCACGTTCGAGACCGCTACACGCAACACGATGGATATCAGCGCCATCCCGGTGATCCATGCAAAGAGTCATCTTCCGATCATTGCCGATCCTTCGCACGGTATCGGTATACGGGACAAAGTAATACCGATGGCGCGCGCAGCGGTTGCTGCGGGTGCGGACGGGATCATTGTTGAGGTCCATAATGATCCGGACCATGCAAAGTCGGACGGACCGCAGTCGCTCTTCCCGAACCAGTTCGAAGAGATGATGAAACAGATCCGCGTGATCGCGGAGGCGATCGGCAGAACTATAGCGTAAATCGCTGCAGCTGTGCGTGCAGAATTTTCATGAAACAATCCCAACGAATCAATATTGCCATCATCGGCACCGGCGTCATCGGCGGTTCGCTCGGTCTTGCGATCAAGCAGAGCATTCCCGGTGCGGCAGTGACCGGATTTGATGAGCCGAAACAACTAGCGGCAGCCCTTCGCCGCAAGGCGGTCGATTTCGGGTCAGCGTCCATCGCGTCCGCGGTGCATGATGCCGACATCATCTTCCTCTGCACGCCGGTCAGGAGCATCCTGGAAGTGATGCCGGCGGTCTCGCTGCACTGCAGGCCAAATGCGATCATCACCGATGTGGGAAGCACTA
>CALRIY020000033.1:0-31941 GCA_943364975.1 Synechococcus sp. UW140 | reverse complement strand
ACCGAATGTGAAACTGGATAAAAAAGGGTGAATTCGTAAAAATTAATGACGTAGGACACGTTCAGCATCTGCGAGCAGGATTTTTTTGAAATTATTCGACGCTTATTAAAAGGAAAGATCGTAAATTTTAGGATATGGGATTAGGTCAGACAATGTTGACGATCCTGGCGTTGATACTGATGGGAAGAATTATTATTTCCGTCAACACGACAACGCTGGATGTCGGATTCACTAAGGACATGGCGGAGTACCGCATCACCGCGACGTCGCTTGGGACCTCTATGCTCGAACAATCCTCCGCACTGGCGTTCGATGAGAATACAGTGGACTCTTCCGCTACGAGCACTTCAACGCTGACACCAAAAGCATCATTCGGTACGGATGCGACAGAAACGTCGGTCGATCTGTATGACGATATCGATGATTACAACAATTATACGAAGATCGATACATTGTCGAACTCCGGCATCTTTAAGACCCGAGTGTTCGTCACGTATGTGGATATTGTCGGTTCGGATGTTGTCTCGACAACCACCAAGACCTTCAGCAAAGAAGTTTCGGTCGAGATCACCAGTGATTACCTCGTCGATTATTCCGTGACACCAAACCGCCCGGACACACTCCGGTTTAAACAGATCTTCAGTTATTGGTACTTCCGTTAACGTTCACCGAAGAGGAGTATGGGTTCACAGACAATTTTGGATTTGATCGCTTCAACAATGGTCTTTGGAAGTCTGTTGGTGATGATGCTGCGTATCAATATGGGAACGGCGGAGAACATGCAGATGTACCGCGGCGACCTGTTGGTTCAGCAAAACCTTGTCGAGATCACAAAACTTCTTGAGTATGATTTTAAGAAGATCGGATATTGTGCCGATCCGTCAAAGATGCCGGACCCCTCTCGTGCGATCGCGTATGCCGATTCGATCAGGATAAAATTCTATACCGATTTCCCGACCACAGCGTATCCGCAAGGGGACGGAAATCTTGATTCGCTTATGTATTATGTCGGACCGAAAAGTGAAGCCACGGCAACACCCAATCCCAATGACAGGTTATTATATAGAGTGGAGAATAATGCTTCGCCGGTCGGAGTGAATCTCGGGGTGACGCAGTTCGATCTTCGGTATTTCGATGCATTCAGGGATACCATCGCAGTTCCGGTGGCGAATTGCGGGATGATCCAGTATATGCAGATCACCATCCAGGTTGAGAATCTCGCTGCTGCAGATTCACTGCTGGTCAACCGGGCGGCATTTGACCGTCCGTACCAGACCGCATTTTGGCGTCAGGTCCGTCTGGTGGCAAAGAATTTAAGGAACCGGTAAGAAAAGCGCATGGGAAGAACATCTATATATATGGTGATCGCATTCAGCGCACTGATGCTCATGTCGGGGAAGAATATGTCCGATGTCGGTGTTCAGGCATTGGATAATTCTTTGTCCTATTATGAAAATACCCAGCGGTACGCCATCGCAGTGGCATCGGCCAATCTCGCCTGCTCCAAGGTCTGGAATGATCCTACATGGACAACTGGATATTCGACCGTCAGTTATAACGGCGGAACATTCAGTGCTGCAGTCACGTCGCTGAGCGGCGGCAGGAAACAGATCACTTCTACGGCAACCTACGGCGGCGTCTCGCAGACTGTGACCATCGTGATGAAGCCGAGCAACTTCTCCAAATTTGCATATTACGGCGGGACAAGTGCGTCCGCTGCCGCATGGGAAACGGGCGATACGATCGGCGGTCCGAGCCATACACAGGGGAAATTGAAGACCTTCGGTTCACCGGTGTTCCTCGGTAAAGCAACATCGCTGTCGGGAATTACAAAGACCGGTTCGCCGAAGACTCCCCAGTTCGTCGGCGGTTTCGAATCCGGAGTGAATCTGCCGATGCCGGCCAATACAAGTTACACGAGTATCCTTACCGCTGCTGTGGCGGACGGATACGACCAGGTCGGAGGCAGTCTTTATCTTAAATTCAATTCGAACGGCACCATCAGTTGGAAGACCTCCGCTGCCGCATCGTACACGACACAATCCCTCTCCAGTTTTGCTCCGAACGGTGTGATCGCCATCGACAAAGGTTCGCTCTACGTTGAAGGAACACTCGACGGAAGAGTGACGATCGCGTCGCTCCGGACCAGTGGTCCGACCGGCGGAACAACGACCATTACCAACAGCATCGTGATGAAAGATGATCCCAGGACCGTCCCGACATCGAATGATCTGATGGGTATCGTCAGCTATGGAGACATTACCATTGCTGACAACAGCGCAACCCAGTTCGATGTGCAGGGGACACTCTATAGTTACACCGGTGGCGTTGCGGTGGAACACGGAACTTCCCGTCCTGCCGGTGTCCTGAGCATCTACGGAGGAATGATGGTGGAGCGATTGTATGCCACGTCGAACGGCGCGTCCGGTTCTTCGCGAAAAGGATATAATCTCAGTCTTAAATTTGATCAGCGGTTCGCCAATGATTCTCCCGATTATTTCCCGGCGACAGGAAAATATGAGATCCTTTCCTGGTTCGAATAAATATTGACTATGATGCTGGAAAGAAGGCGCAGAGAATTGCGCCTTTTTTATTTTGGTAACACTTCGCCAAATCAGTATATTTATACATGTCCAAATTTTCTCCGCTGCCGATACTGTTCCTCCTGTTCACCGCTGCTCTTGCTGCACAGCAGGATCAATCCCAGAATATGTTCCGCCTGGCACAGGCGTTGGAACAGCAGGGGGACCATGAACGCGCATTGACGCTCTATGCGGATCTGTACCGGCCGGATTCTTCCAATGTCGTCTTCTTTGACGCGCTGCGCCGGTGTTATGTCCAGCTTAAACGGTATGACGCCGCCGTTCAGCTGTGTTACGCCCGGTTGGCAAAACTGCCAGCCGATGTCACACTTCGTGCATCCATCGGCGGTCTCTATTCGATGGCGGGAAAGGAGTCTCAGGCAGATTCTGCATGGAATTCAATTCTCACTTCCGCACAAAAGAATCAGACGATCTTCCGTATTGTTGCCAATGAACAAGTGAACCAGCGGCTCTTCGATAAAGCGGTCGCAACATATCTTCGCGGACGGAACGGCATCGGCGATCAATTCCTGTTTGCGAGCGAATTGGCCTACTTGTATTCCTTTACCATGGACTATGCGAATATGACACGTGAGTATCTTCAGATGCTCCGTCAAAATGAGCAGCAATTCGATTTTATCCAGTCGCGTCTATCGTCCGTCATCTCTCGTCCGGATGCGTTGAAAGCCTCCTCAGCGGTCGTGGAAGAAGAACTGCGCCGCAACCGGACCATCCCGCTTCTTCGGCTCAATGTCTGGATGCTGATGGAGGGGAATCGGTATGCAGAGGCATTCACAGCGGCTCAGACACTGGAGTCGCTCGTTGATTCGCAAGGACAGGAACTCTTTAATTTTGCCGAACGCGTCTTTAAGGAGCATGCGTACATGGTCGCAGCTTCCGCCTATCTGCGTTCATTACAGGGCAATCCGAAGGCGCCGTTCGAAGCACCGGCACGGTTTGGCTACGCACGATGTATCGAAGAATTGAGCGCCCTCGGGAATAATACCGTGGACTCTTCCGCCGTGGATCTTGGAATTGCCGAATCGAAACCGAGTTTTTCCGGGGCGATCGGACTCTATTCGGCACTGGCAAAGCAATTCCCTTCTTCAGGATTTGCTGCCAACGCCCTCTACCGTATCGGGTACATACGCTATAGATATATGTTCGATCTGGATGGAGCACTTCGGGTCTTTGATTCTGTCCTCACTGTGACTCCCGCCGGTCCGATGATCCCGACGGTGTTATCCTCTGTCGGTGATATCCTGATCGCGCAGAACAAATTGGATCCGGCGGCACTCAAGTTCAGGTCGATGAATGTCTCTCCGTATGCCGATCAGGATCAGAGGAATTTCGCACAATTCCGTCAGGCGGAACTTCGTTTTTTCCGTTCGGATTTCGACAGCGCAATCGCCATTCTCAAACCGCTCACGGAGAATCTGAAAGCGGATGAATCGAATGACGCACTGCTGCTTCAGTACTTCATCACGGAGAATAAATTTCAATTCCTCGATGCGCTGAAAATGTTCGCCCGTGCGGAACTTCTCACCCGGCAGGGAAAACTGAGCGAAGCATCAGGTGAGTTCGCATCGGTCATCGATCTCTATCCCGCGGCGCCGCTGGCGGATGACGCTTTGCTGAAGATCGCCGGGAATGCGCTTCAGCTCAAGAAATATTCCGAAGCGCTTGCGGCGTATCAGAGACTGCTGGAGGAATTCAAAGAGAGCGGGGAGCGGGACCGGACCTATTTCCGGATCGGAGAGGTCTATCAGTTCCATTTGTCCGACAAGCAAAAAGCGATCGCAGCGTATGAAGTGATCCTGGAAAAATATCCCTATTCTCTTTTTGCGGAAGAGGCGCGGAAAAGGATCCGATTGCTGCGGGGTGATGCGATATGATGGACCTGGAAACGATCCGGGATCATTGCTTGAAGAAAGCAGGGCGGATTACGGAAGAATTTCCCTTTGATGAGGAAGTGCTCGTCTTCAAAGTATATAATAAGATCTTCCTGTTGACCAATGTGAATGCGGTTCCGCTGACGGTGAATCTGAAGTGCGATCCTGAACGGGCGGTCGAACTGAGGGAGCGGTATGAGGAAGTGAATCCCGGATTCCACATGCATAAAAAATATTGGAATACGGTCGATCTGAGTGGTTCACTTCCGGACCGGCTGGTGATGGAATTGATCGATCATTCGTATGATGAGGTGGTGAAGAATATACCGGAAAGCGCGAAGAAGAGAAAAGTCATCAGAGAAGTGAAAAGCTCAGTACCGAAACGAAAATTCATCGTACGAAAAAAGACAAAGTAATCAGACGATCGTGAATTCTTGCCGTCTTATTTTCGTTCAATCATGTAATCTTATAATATTGCAATATTGTAATCTATTAACTCTCCTCGGCATCTAATCTAAAAACTCCCACGTAACACCGAAGCGAATATTCCGTGCATACATCGGATAGACCGGTGCAAGTAGGTATTGATTCCCGGTCAGATTCTCCCAGATCAAATGGACGTACGCATCGCCGATCTTGCCGACGGCAAAGAGGTCCACAGAACCGGTCCGCCCGTATCGCAATTGTGCCGATGGCATCCATACACCGAACTCGTCATACGGACTCATCCCGGTCTGTTCGGAAACATACATTCCTCGCAGCCCCATCTTCAGATCCAAAGCGCCTTTCGCAAGTAATCCCTGAAAATAGATCGACCCATTCGCCGTGATCTCCGGAAAAAGCCGCAGCGACACATTATCGCGTTGAAGCAACGGAAAGAGAAGATAAGTAGCATTCCCTTCAGCATGGAATTCCCCCCACTGCAGATGGAATCCTGCCGTTACTGCATCGAATTCATAGGAGGACGGTCGATAGTATGCAGTAGAATTGGAGATGGAAATCGTGTCGAACATGACCGGCTTCACTTGCTCCGTCCGCTGAATCGCTATGTGAACGTCCAAACCGGGAATCGTCAGACGTGCACCTGCTTCCATCATATGGAAGAGTTCTTTGTTCCGCGATGCGACAGAGAAATACTCCGGAACACTCGGGGTGAGCGGTGCGGTGACGCCGGCCCCTGCATCGTCAATAAGATTCCTGGTGATCCCTCCGAAGAAGTGCAGCCAGTCGGTCAATCTCATCACCGCATCGGCGCCGCCGTTGACGATGAACTGTGACTGATAATCCTTAACAGTGACGAACGGAGTGACGGAAATGAAAGACCCCGGGAGGAACTCCGCTTTCGCTCCTGCCGTGATGATATCGTTGGATTGGATACGGGCCAGATCTGCATAGCCGATAATCCGAAGATCGGAATACTGTGAAAGAAGATTGAATTTGATCCCTTTCCCGACGGAGGGAAAATCACGCTGAGTGAAGATGGAATTGCGTTCAAACGATCTGTTCTCCTCATCGCGGTATTCTCTCAGCCGGTCAAATGCATAGAGTGTGAAGGAGGTCAGAACGGTGGAGTCCTGGAACGGATAGAACGCCGCAGTGAAATTGTAGTGGTTGTTGTATAGTTTCTGATACGATTCCACATTGTTGACTGAAGCCGTCAGTCCGTCATAGATATCGTTGCTGACCGATCGGTTGATCCCTCCATGCAGCCCGGTCCATGAACGGTCATACGTGTGCGAAAAGCTGAGTCCCAGCCAATCGGTGACATTGTAACGGAGCTTGGACCGGACCATCCACGCGTCATCATTGGAATTTTTATACCGGCCGCGGTAATTCTGGTATTCCTTATTCGAACCGAAACCGTGATGGGAAAGTGCAAAAGAGAGATTCACTCCGTTGGCGATATTCTGCGCGAAGGACGCATCGGTCTGTGTATAACCGGAGACACCTTGACTGTACCGCAGTTTAGTGATCGCTCTGTTATTGAAGAAGCTCTTCGTCACGATATTGATGGTACCTCCGGCGGATCTTCCGTCATAGAACACTGCACGGCTGCCGGTGATAAATTCTACACGCTCGATCATTTCAACCGGGAGATTCCACAAGTTGAAGCTTCCGGTATAGTGATCATTATACGGAACACCATCCACCATGATCGCGATGCTCCTGTCGGTGATACCGTTGATCACAAGCTGGTTCGGTTGACCGGGTGACGCAAGGTCGCGCAAAAAGACCCCCGGACGATGTCCGATTACGTCGTACAAGGAACGGTGATCATTCGATGTGATCTCTTCCGAGGTGATGGCAATGCCGACACTGCCGAACGGTTCGACAGATCCAAGTTCCGGAATGGGAATATAATGGATGACGGAATCTTTTTTTGTAACCGAGGTGTCGGCAGACTGTGCGGATAGAAGCACCGCAGCGGACAGAAGAAAGATACTAATATAGACAAGCTGGGAAGCGATGGTCCTATGCATGAATGTCCGGAGTGAAATACGGTTCGGTCAAGTGGACAAAGAATTTTTTGGAATAGAATTCCGCCGCCTTTAACGCGGAGACCATATCGCTGAATAGTCCGAACATCGTCGAACCGCTTCCCGACATGAGCGAAAGTTCGGCACCAAGTTCTTTCAGCTGCATTTTGATCTTTCCGATCTGAGGGTATTCCGGGAAGACAATCTCTTCAAAGTCATTCTTTGCATGAAGGATCCGCGCTGGCGGAGGTGGACCGATCTGATCGATCAAATGCGGACGAACAGGGAAACTGCCGTTCCGTTGTTCAGATAACCGGGAATATGCCCATGGTGTGGAGATATGGATATTGGGATTTATCAGAACGATCCAATGCGGTAACTTCAATTCCATCGGAGTCAGACGCTCTCCGCGGCCTTCCGCATAGGCAGACGTCCGTTCTAAAAAATAGGGGACATCCGAACCGAGTTGCAACGCCAGATTCTGGAGTGTCCGGGTCTCCAAAGAAAGTCCCCAAAGAGTATTAAGCCCTTTCAGGACAGCCGCAGCGTCGCTGCTTCCGCCGCCGAGTCCTGCGCCGACCGGGATCTTCTTTTTTATCGAGATCCGGGCACCGTGCGGTAAACCGGATTCAATCCTCATTAATTCAACTGCCTTCCAACACAGATTATCCGAATCGACGGGAATGGATGGGTCCGTACATGAAATGGATATATCGTCCGATTTCTCTATATTGATCTCATCGAACAGATTGATCCGGTGGAAGATGGTCTCGATATCATGGAACCCGTCCTGTCGTTTCCCGACAATATGGAGTCCAAGATTGATCTTAGCGTAAGCGTTAACGTTCATTGTTGTTCAAGATACGAGAAGATTGCAGAATGAGCAAGAATTTGTAAGTTGTAATAACTTTCTTGTTGATTTTTTACGCTGGTTTGGTTATTATTTCATCGTTATTGTTTGGTAAAAACAATATCCTACTATCCTTGAGGCATTTATGGCACAACCGTTCAATATACTTGTTGTTGATGACGAAGATGCACTTCGCAATGTACTAAGCAGTGAATTACAGGGGGAAGGTTATTCTGTTGTTTCTGCTGCGGACGGCGATGAAGCGATCTCGATCCTCGAACAAAAGTCCTTCCATCTTGTGCTGCTCGATATCAAAATGCCGCGTGTTGACGGATTTGAAGTATTGAAGTTCATCAAAGAGAAACGCCCCGAATCCAAGGTGATCATGTTGACCGGTTTTGCCGATCTGAAGAATGCCATCGAATCCAAGAAACTCGGCGCTGAAGATTTTGTCAGCAAGCCGTATGATCTGGTGGATCTGCTGACGACCATCGAACGTGTTCTCTCCGCTGAGTAACCTTTCCTGATCCGATCGCTCCAACGCAAAGGCCCGCAATGGTTCGCAATCATTCCATTCTCGTAGTTGATGACGAACCGAGTGTTTGTTTCCTGCTGAAAGAGGAGCTTTCCGAACAAAAAAAATTCGACGTCTTCACCGCCAACGACGGTGTTGGGGCAATGAACACATTGCAGCAGCGTCCGATCGATGTTGTTCTGCTGGATGTGAAGATGCCGCGCGTCGGCGGAATGGAAGTGCTCAAATTCATCAACGAGCATAATCCCACAACGCAGGTGATCATGCTCTCCAGCTATGCGGATGTGAAGACCGCCATCGAGGCCACAAAACTCGGCGCATATGATTTTGTCGGAAAGCCTTATACCCGCGATGAACTTCTTGCCACGGTCAACCGCGCCATCCAGCACCGCCGTCTTACCATTGATGTCGAACTGATGAAGTACGAACTCTCCCGCAAAGGGGGAGAGAAGGAGATCATTGCCCGCAGCGAGGCGATGCGCTCCATGCTTGCGACGGCATCCAAGGTCGCGGCGAGCGATTCCATCGTTCATATCCACGGAGCGAGCGGCACGGGGAAAGAGCTCGTTGCCAATCTGATCCATCATGACAGTCCTCGCCATGAACGTCCGTTCGTTGTGGTGAACTGCGCATCGCTGCCGGATGCTCTGCTGGAAAGCGAACTGTTCGGACACGAACGGGGAGCATTCACCAATGCTCATCAGATGAAACAAGGACTTGTCGAGGTTGCGAACGGCGGTTCACTGTTCCTGGATGAGGTCGGTGATATCAGTCCCATCGTCCAGCCGAAGCTCCTCCGTTTTTTGGAGACCGGTGAATTCCGCCGCGTCGGTGGTACGACATCCATGAAGGTGGATGTCCGGATCATTTCGGCAACGAACAAGGATCTGAATGCGGAAGTGAAAGCCGGAAGGTTCCGCGAGGACCTGCTCTATCGGTTGAATGTGGTCACACTCAGGATCCCGCCGCTGAAGGACCGCAAAGAGGATATTCCGCTCCTGGTGGAATATTTCATCAAGAAAAAAACAAAGTCGAAGAATGTCAAAAAGATCAGTCCGGATGCGATGCGGGCCCTTCTTGCATACGATTGGCCAGGGAATATCCGCGAACTGGAACATGCTCTTGAAGGAGCGATGCTCCTTTCCCACGAGGAGGTGATCACCTCGAAAGATTTCATCCTCACTCAATCCACCGTCGGTCAGAATGTTTCTGTGACCGGAGGCACTCATTCCTCCGTGATGACGATGGAAGAGTTGGAGAAACTTCACATCTCAATGATGCTGAAGGAATTCAAATACAGCAGAAGCAAAACGGCAAAAGCCCTTGGGATCACACTGAAAACATTGTATTCTAAGATCAAACGCTACAAGATCCCGACCGAAGCAGAAGAATAACTGCTGAGTTTCATTGCGGTGTTCCGTCTGCTCAAGAATTCCTCCCGTTTTTCCCCGTCAATTTATCGGTTGTTCTTCCGAAACTTTTTCCTCCGGCATACGAATACATGGTGGTATTCAGGAAAGAGGAAAATAACCATATGAAAAAAACAACAGTCACTGCAGCATTAACAATGATGCTTGCACTCACCGCATTCGCAACCACTCCCGCAGTCAACACCAATTCCAAGATCGACTGGCACAAAGCAGAGATGAATTATCTTGCCGCACTTGCGTCGGATAATATCGGACTCCGTCAAAGCGCCGCAAATTACCTTGCGGAATACCGTTTGACCGGGGCCGTGAAACCGCTCATCGAGGTCCTGCGGACGGATAAAGTGGAACAGCTTCGGATGGCGGCGGCACTTTCACTGGTGCAGCTGGGGAACAAAGAAGGGATCGAAGCCGTCAAAGATGCATCGATCTACGATGGCAGTGATAAAGTGGCAAAATTCTGCGAGCAGTTGATCAGTGCGTCGTCTGAGGAAATGAGCATGAAATAGAGTTTCGAGAGAGAACTTCTCTCAATACGAAGAGTCAGATTGCAGCGTTCGGTGGGGTCCGCTGCGTCTGACTTTCGTAGTTTTAAAGCCTTCCGCACCGCAATTCTTACCTTGAAAATGCAGCCAGTTTTTGGTATTTTTGCATACAATTTTATCACCCTTTTCTACTGACGATCCCCAATCCTATAGGTTGTATCATGGCAAAATTCCAAGGTGTCGATTATCTCAATTTGGACTCGATGCTCTCCGAAGACGAGATCCTTGTCCGCAATACCGTCCGCGAATTCGTGGACGAACAAGTCATTCCGATCATTGAAAAACATAACCGTGCAGGCACGTTCCCGTTCGATCTGATCAAAGGAATGGCCGAGATCGGTCTTTTCGGTGCAACGCTTCCTGCGAAATACGGCTGTGCTGAATTGAACAATGTCGCATACGGACTGATGATGCAGGAGCTGGAACGGGGTGACAGCGGCATCCGCAGTTTTGCTTCCGTCCAGAGCGGTCTGGTAATGTATCCCATCTATGCATTCGGCAGTGAAGAACAGAAGGATTTCTGGCTGCCGAAACTTGCCAAAGGTGAAAAGATCGGATGCTTCGGTTTGACCGAACCCGATTTCGGTTCGAACCCCGGCGGAATGATCACGCGTGCGGAGAAGAAAGACGGCGGATATGTACTGAACGGTGCAAAGATGTGGATCACGAACGGAACGATCGCCGATGTTGCGGTCGTCTGGGCAAAGCTGGACGGGATCGTGCGCGGCTTCCTCGTGGAAAAGGGAACGAAAGGTTTCACCGCACCGGAGATGCACGGCAAACATTCGCTCCGTGCGTCCGTCACTTCCGAACTCGTCTTCCAGGATTGTTTCATTCCGGAAGCGAACCTCCTTCCGAAATCCGATGGATTGAAATCACCGCTGATGTGTCTCAGTCAGGCCCGTTACGGGATCGCATGGGGTGTGATCGGTTCCGCGATGGCATGCTACGATTCTTCGCTGCAGTACGCACAATCTCGCATCCAGTTCGGCAAACCGATAGCAGCATTCCAGATGACGCAGGAAAAACTGGTGCATATGCTCAATGAGATCACCAAAGCTCAGCTGATGTGCCTGCAGCTCGGCCGTCTGAAGGATCAGGGAAAACTGAAGTTCACGCAGATCTCTATGGCGAAACGGAACAATGTGTTCCATGCACTCGAGATCGCACGGATGGCGCGGTCGATCCACGGTGCGAACGGCATTCTCGATGAGTATCCGGTGATGCGGCATGCCGCGAACCTGGAATCGGTCATCACCTATGAAGGTACGCACGAGATGCATACGCTCATCATCGGTGAGGATATCACCGGCCACGCTGCATTCATGTAAGAGCGGACGAATGAACCTTCTTGAACAGATCCAATCCAAGATCTATGAATTGACGAAGGAAGAGCGTGCCCGTCTTCGCGAGTGGTTCGATGAATTCGACGGCGATTCGTGGGACAAGGATTTCGACGAGCATGTGAAGAACAAACGGATCGAACAGGAAGTGAAAAAGGCGCGCAAAAAGAATTCGGCCGGGAAGACGAAAGAATTATGAAACACGTGGCGGTTGAGCAATTCTCGGAACTGTATGACCATCTTCCTCTGAAGGTGAAGAAACTGGCGGAGCATAATTTTACCGTCATCAAACAATATCCGAATCATCCGCTGCTGCGGCTGCTGAAAGTGGAAGGGGTCTGGTCCATGCGCGTCGGCAGCACCTACCGGGCGCTCGCAGTGGAAGAAGGAGAAACGGTCATCTGGTTTTGGATCGGAAAATACAAACATTATACAGCATTATTCCAGTGATACTGACACCCCGCGACTCACATGAATATTTCGAAGGATGCACTCTGCATCCTTCGCGTGTTTTAACACAAAAGGATCGATATGAAGAATAAAAAGATCATCGGCGAAGCGATCACCTATGACGACGTCCTGCTTGTCCCGGCAAAATCCTCCGTCCTTCCGAGGGACGTGGATGTCTCCACCCGTTTGACGCGGAAGATCCGGCTGAATATCCCGCTGCTGACCGCGGCGATGGATACGGTGACCGAATCCGAAATGGCGATCGCCATTGCGCGCGAAGGAGGGATCGGCATCATTCACAAGAACCTCTCCATCGACCGCCAGGCGGAAGAAGTGGATAAAGTGAAACGGTCAGAGAGCGGAATGATCATGAATCCGGTCACGCTGACGGCGGACAAGACGGTCGGAGATGTGCTGGACCTGATGACGAAATTCAGCGTCTCCGGTATCCCGATCGTTGAAGAGGGAAGACTGGTCGGCATCCTGACGAACCGTGATCTCCGTTTCCAGCCGAACCGCGGATTGAAGGTGGCCGATGTGATGACCTCCACGAATCTGATCACCGCGCCGCTGGGTACGACGCTGGAAGAGGCGGAAGTGATCCTGCAGAAACATAAGATCGAGAAACTTCCCGTGGTGGATAAGTCCGGCAAGCTGAAAGGACTCATCACATTCAAGGATATTCAGAAAAAGAAACGGTATCCGAACGCCTGCAAGGATATGCACGGACGATTGCGTGTCGGCGCTGCGGTCGGAGTGACGGCGGATACCGTGGAACGGGTGGAAGCGCTGGTGAAAGCCGGGGTGGATGTGGTGATTATCGATACCGCGCACGGTCACAGCAAAGGGGTGATCGATATGGTGAAGAAAGTGAAGAAGACATTCGAGATCGATGTGATCGCCGGGAATGTCGGCACGGCCGAAGCGACGAAGGATCTGATCAAAGCGGGGGCGGACGGCATCAAGATCGGGATCGGTCCCGGATCGATCTGCACGACGCGCATCGTTGCCGGCGTCGGAGTTCCGCAGGTGACAGCGGTGATGGATTGCGCAGCGATGGCGAAGAAGTACAACATCCCGGTGATCGCGGACGGCGGGATCAAACAGACAGGCGACATTGCCAAAGCCATCGCCGCCGGTGCTGATTCCGTCATGATCGGAGGATTGTTTGCGGGACTGCAGGAGAGTCCGGGCGAAAAAGTATTGTATGAGGGAAGGACGTATAAACTGTACCGCGGAATGGGTTCGCTCGATGCGATGAAAGAGGGGAGCAAGGACCGGTATTTCCAGGATGTGGAGGACGATGTGCAGAAACTCGTTCCCGAAGGGATCGAAGGACGCGTACCGTTCAAAGGGGAGTTGAGTACGACTGTGTATCAAATGGTGGGCGGACTGCGAGCGGCAATGGGATACTGCGGAGCGGAGAATGTTACAGCGCTTCAAGAGCGTGCTCAATTCATGAAGATGAGCGATGCGGGATTGCGCGAAAGTCATCCGCATGACATCCATATCACCAAAGAAGCGCCGAACTACCACGGCTGATCTCCGATGACCCCGACACAGCGAAAAATCTTCCGTCAGCGGATCACAGCAATGCGGAAGGGAATGAAGAAACAGGGATTGGATTCCTTCGTGACGTCATTCCTTCCGAGTATGCAGTATCTCTGCGGTTATACCGGATCGAACGGAATGCTGCTGGTAACAGAGACGACAACAGTGTTCTTTACGGATTTCCGGTATCGGGAATCTGTTCAGACATCCGTCGAGGCAGGTAAAAAGATCATCACACAGGGAAGTCTGACGCAGGCTGCATCCGAACATAAGTTCTTTTCCTCTCTGAGAGCGATCGGCTTTGAAAAAGAACGGACCTCAGTCGCTGAATTGGAGATCAAACAGAAATTCATCGGCGGCAAGAAACTCCTCCCGGTCGCCGGCATCGTTGAATCGCTCCGCGCTGTGAAGCATGCCTCGGAAATCCGGACCTTGAAACTGGCGTTCGATATTTCGGACAAGGTCTTTCAGCAGATCCTCGGGATCATCAAACCGGGAATGACCGAACTGGAACTTTCGGCGGAGATCTCATACCGGCATAAGATGCTGGGAGCAACGAATGATTCATTCGACGTGATCGTGGCGAGCGGCGTGCGGGGTTCACTTCCTCACGGAACGGCGTCCGAGAAAAAATTGAGACAGCGGGAGTTCATCACACTGGATTTCGGTTCGGTGGTGGGAGGATATCATTCCGATATGACGAGGACGATCTGTCTCGGCACACCGACGACGGAAATGAAGAAGGTCTATGGGATCGTTGCCGATGCACAGCAGCGGGCATGCGATGCGGTGAAACATGGAGTCCGATCACGGGATCTGGACGGGGTGTCGCGCGAATTGATCGCCGGAGCAGGATATGGTAAATTTTTCGGTCACTCCCTGGGTCATGGTGTCGGTTTGGAGATCCATGAACTGCCTCGGATCGCACCGAAGAGCGGCGATATCCTTGCCGAAGGGAATGTGATCACGATCGAGCCGGGGATCTATCTTCCGAAAAAATTCGGAGTCAGGATCGAAGATACCCTTGTAGTGCGTCAGAACGGATATGATGTCCTCACCGGTTCACCGAAAGAATTGATCGAGTTATAGATCATTTTTAGATTCCCGCCAGGAGTACGCGGGAATGATGATTATTTTTTGTACAGGGAAGTTTTCTGATATATCAATGAAAAAAGTATTGATCATCGCTTATTATTTCCCCCCGCTCGGCGGCAGCGGGGTCCAGCGGACGCTGAAGTTCGTGAAGTATCTACCGCAATTTGGGTGGCAGCCGACAGTGCTGACGGTCGGCAATACGGCCTATTATGCGAAGGATGAATCGCTCCTGAAGGAGATCGAATCCCTCAATATCAGGATCATCCGCACGCAGTCCACCGATCCGAACTCCATCCTTCATAAGAAGAAGGATGTCGTGAAGATGCCGAAGGAGCGGACGCGCCGGATCCTGAATTTCATCAGCGATATATTCTTCATTCCCGACAACAAGATCGGCTGGAAGCGTCATGCGGTGAAAGCGGCTTCGGAGGTCCTTGCGAAAGAGAAATTTGATGTGCTTTTCGCTACCGCACCGCCGGCGACCGATTTCCTGATCGGGGTGGAACTGAAGAAACGATTCAAGGTCCCGCTCGTGGTGGATTACCGTGACTCGTGGCTGAGCTATCCGTTCAAATTCTTCCCGACACCTCTGCACCGGTATATCCATTTCCGAAAAGAGAAACATGTGCTCCACAAGTCGGATATGATCACCGTAACGCATCGGCGGGTAAAGGAAGAGATACTCACCCGGCACCGCTTCCTGCGTCATGATGATGTTACCATCCTTCCGCACGGATTCGATCCTGAAGACCTACAGGTGGACAATCCGGGAGTGCTGCCGCATATTGAGAAGATGCGGATCACGTATTCCGGAATGTTCTACGGTACGAAGACTCCTGTTTATTTCCTTCAGGCGCTTGCGAAGGTCTTCAAAGAGAACCCGCAGATGCGCGGCAGGATCGAAGCATGTTTCGTCGGACTTTTCCGTCCCGAGCACATCAATCTGATCAATCAGCTCGGTCTGCAGAACTCAGTGAATCTTCTCGGTTATCTTGAACACAAGGAATCGGTCCGCTATCTTCTTGCTTCCGACGTGCTGTGGATGATGATGCAGGACGACTGGGAGACACCCGGGAAGATATTTGAGTATATCGGTACGAAGAAGAAGATCCTTGGCTGCGTCCCGAAAGGATATATCCGTTCGATCATCGAAGAAGCAGGGGGCGATTGTGTGGAACCGACGAATGTGAATGCGATCGCGGGAAAGATCGTCGATCTGTATCAGCAGTTTGAGCGGAATGAGTTGAAGGGGGCGCGTCATGAAGTTGCTGAGAGATACAACAGGATGAAACTGACCGGCGAGCTGGCGAAGATCTTCACCAAATTCCTGGAGGTGTAAAGGATGAACGTACTGGTGATCGGATCGGGGGGACGTGAACATGCCATCGTCTGGAAAGTGAAGCAGAGTCCGCTGGTGACGAAGGTCTATTGCGCTCCGGGAAATGCCGGTATCGCGGGGAGTGCGGAATGTGTTCCGTTGAGGTCCGATGATCTGAACGGTCTGCTGCAGTTTGCAAAACAGAATGATATCCATTTGACCATCGTCGGCAATGAGACTCCGCTGGTGATGGGGATCGTGGACCTGTTCGAACAGAACGGTCTGCGGATCTTCGGTCCGTCCAAAGCGGCGGCGCAGGTGGAAGGGAGCAAGATGTTCCTGAAACACTTCCTGAAGAGACATGCGATCCCGACGGCGAAGTATGCAACGTTCAACCAATCCGAATTCGAAGCGGCAAAAGCGTATGTGCTCAGCACTCCGCCGCCGTATGTGATCAAGACGGACGGACTTGCCGCAGGGAAAGGTGTCGCGATCTGTTCTACGGCGGACGAAGCGGTCACAACATTGCGGGAATATTTTCAGCAGAAGGTCTTCGGAGAAGCCGGCAGCAATGTCGTGATCGAAGAGTTCATGCAGGGGGAAGAGGCATCGGTATTTGCACTGTGCGACGGAGCCGATTATGTGCTGCTCTCCTCCGCGCAGGACCATAAACGGATCGGGGACGGCGATACGGGGAAGAATACCGGCGGCATGGGGGCATATGCACCGGCTCCCGTCGTTACTCAGGAGATCCTAAAACGGGTGGAAGAAGAGATCATCCGTCCGACGCTCGCGGGAATGAGAATGGAAGGGTATCCGTACAAAGGATGTCTGTATGTGGGACTGATGATGACATCCGATGGACCGAAAGTGGTAGAATACAACTGCCGGCTGGGAGATCCCGAGACACAAGTATTGATGCCGCTGATCGACAGCGATCCGTACGAACTCTTTTTGGCATGTGCCGAAGGAACGCTGTCATCGTACAACCTTCGATTGAAGAATTCGACTGCGGTCTGTGTTGTGCTTGCGTCCAACGGTTACCCGGACGAATATCAGACAGGATACACAATCGAAGGATTGGAAGAGGCAGGCCGGTCGGCAATGGTCTTCCATGCGGGAACAAAAACTGAGAACGGAACAATCGTTACTTCCGGCGGACGAGTGCTCGGTATAACAGCGATCGGTGACGGATTGATGCAGACGATATCATCGGCATATGAAGCAGTGAAAAAGATCGGTTACACCGGTGCCTATTACAGGAACGATATCGGAAAAAAAGGACTACCCAATTAGTCGTAGGACACCTTTGAGGTGTCCTACGACAACGAAAAAAGGGTTACTCAATTAGAATTAGATGCAGGACACCTATCATGTGTCCAGCATCTAATTCAACTACAAAATAGAAGGGGTGTTATGAATATTCTTGTCACCGGCGGAGCAGGATTTATCGGTTCAAATGCAGTCGATGCATTCATCAATGCAGGACACACCGTCGTTATCATTGACGATTTCTCCAGCGGAAAGCAGGAGAATGTGAATGCGAAGGCAAAAGTGTACAAAATGGATATTCAAGATCCGGCCGTTGAGAATATCTTTCGTGACGAGAAGATCGAAGTGATGGCGCATTTTGCCGCTCAAATGGATGTGCGCCGTTCGGTCGCCGATCCGAAATTTGATGCGTCGGTGAATGTGCTTGGATTCCTGAATTTGATGGAACAGGGACGGAAATACGGATTGAAAAAAGTCCTGTTCTCATCCACCGGAGGCGCGATATACGGTGAACAGGATTATTTCCCGGCAGATGAACAGCATCCGAATCGCCCACTGTCACCATATGGAATCACTAAACTGGTCACGGAAAAATATCTCTTCTTCTATAAAGAGATCTACGGCATCGATCATGTGATCCTCCGCTATGCGAATATCTACGGACCGCGCCAGAATCCTCACGGCGATGCGGGTGTGGTGGCGATCTTCACACAGAAAATGCTTCGCGGCGAACAGCCGATCATCAATGGGGATGGAAAACAGACGCGCGACTATGTCTTCGTTGGTGATGTGGTGCGGGCGAATCTGCTTGGACTGACATACAAAGGATCCAATATCTTCAACATCGGCACCGGAATTGAGACGGATGTGAATCAGCTGTTCCAGCATATTAAAAAACTGACCGGTTCTGCTGCGGAAGAGCAGCACATTCCGGCAAAAGCCGGTGAACAGATGCGGAGCGTGATCTCATCAAAAAAGATCGGCGATGCTCTCGGATGGAAACCGACGATTCCGTTGGAAGAGGGATTGAAGAGGACGGTGGAGTTCTTCAAAGGGAAAAAATAGTTTTCAATTGACAATTGACAATAGACAATTGAAAATGTAGAACGAAGCACGAAGAATGTAGAATGTAGAATGTAGAATGAAGAGCGGAGAATGAAGAATGTAGAGTGAAGAATGAAGAACAAAGAACAAAGAATGAAGAAATGATAAGAGGATAGAAGTCAGAGGAAAGCTAAAACACAACACCTAATTCCCGATAACTGCATTTAATGTCCAAAACGATCGACATACAAAAAATATTGAACGGTGACCGACGCACGGTTGCTCGGGCGATCTCGTTCGTGGAGAATGAGAATGCCGGTGCGGAGCAGTTCCTGACAGAATTGTATCCCAAGACCGGGAATGCGTACCGAATCGGCATCACCGGTCCGCCCGGCGCAGGTAAGAGTACACTCACGAACAAACTGGCGCGGTATTACCGTGCGCAGAATTTAAAGGTGGGGATCATCGCCGTCGATCCGACGAGTCCGTTCACCGGCGGCGCGCTGCTGGGGGACCGGGTGCGGATGAGCGATGTGGAAATGGATGAGGGGGTGTTCATCCGTTCGATGGCTTCCCGCGGTTCACTTGGAGGATTGAGCAAAAAAACACGCGAAGCGGCGGATATCCTTGATGCTGCAGGATTCAACATTATTTTATTCGAAACGGTCGGTGTCGGTCAATCTGAGCTGGATATTGCCGGCGCAGCAGATACAACGGTGGTGGTTCTGGTCCCTGAATCCGGCGACGGCATCCAGGCGATGAAAGCGGGACTGATGGAGATCGCCGATTTCTTCGTGATGAACAAGTCGGACCGGCCGGGAGCGGATCAGGCGGTAATGTCCATTAAAATGATCCTCGGTTTCCGTCCGCATGACGAACATTCATGGATGGCCGATGTGGTCAAGTCCTCGGCGAATGAAGGGATCGGCATTGATCTGATCGCTTCGGAGATCGAGCGGCATCGGACGTATTTGAAGCACTCCGGGATGTTTGAGAAGCGGCGCGCTCTGCAGATGAAATCCCGCATCGAAGAGATCATCAGCGATAAGTTCACCGTGACGTTCTGGAATGCCGAGAGGAAACAATTGCTGGAACAGGCGTTGTCAACGATCGTATCGCGCAGCAGGACGCCGTATGAAGTCGCCGATCAGTTATTATTGCAGGAGCAAAAGAAAACCACATAGACACATAGGACACATAGAAGAGAGTAAGTAGAAAGATCTAAAAACCAAGTATATTTCTTGGATTGCTTTTTCCGCCAATTTCCTATGTGCTCTATGTGCCTATGTGCCTATGTGGTTTGCTCTTAAAGTCATTTATTTTTTAGGCTTCGAACCCATCTCGAACACGATCTCCGCGCCATTCATCAGATCCTGATGCACGAAATAATTCTCCTTCCATACTTTCCCGTTCACTCTGATCCTTTGCACATACACATTCTTCGCGGACTGATCCTTCGCCAGAATTGATAATGTTTTCCCATTTTCCAAAGTGATCTTTGCACTTTTCACCAACGGACTCCCGATGGAATACTGCGATGAACCGGGTGCTACCGGATAGAATCCCAACGCGCTGAAGATGTACCAGGCGGACATCTGTCCGCAGTCGTCATTTCCGCTCAAGCCGTCCGGTGTGTTGGAGTATTTCGCATTCAGGATCATCCGCACTTTCTCCTGAGTCTTCCACGATTCGCCGGTCCAATTATAGAGATACGGTACATGATGGGACGGTTCATTTCCGTGCACATAGTTGCCGATGATCCCTTCGCGGGTGATATCCTCGTTGTGGGCGAAGAACTCATCGGGCAGATGCATCGTGAAGAGTGAATCGAGATACGTTGAGAATTTCTTTTTCCCGCCGATCAGTTCGATCAGCCGGGGAACATTATGCGGTACATGCAGCGAATAGTTCCACGAATTCCCTTCAATGAATCCCTGTCCGTCCGTCTCCAGCGTGCTGAAATTCTTCCGGAAGCTCCCGTCACTCAGTTTCGGACGCATGAAGCCGATGGATGGATCGAAGACATTATTATAGTATTCGGACCGTTTCATATATTCTTCATAGATCGTCTGTTCGCCTTGTTTCTTCGCCATCTGTGCGATCGCCCAGTCATCATACGCATATTCGAGCGTTTTGCTGACTGAGGAGGAATTCTTATCGTCCGGAACGTATCCCATGGACATATAGTATTCCAGTCCGTCATAATACTTCTGCCGGGACGTTGTGACAGATGCATTCAGCGCTTTCACGGCATCGAACGGAACATTCCCTTTCACCACGGCATCAGCGATCACAGATACGCTGTGATAGCCGATCATGCACCAGTTCTCATTTGCGTAATGACTCCAGACCGGGAGCATCTTGTGAACACTTTGGTCATAATGGGCGAGCATCGATTGGATCATATCCGCGTTCCGTTTCGGCTGGATGAGGTTGAACAACGGATGAAGCGCACGGTATGTATCCCACAATGAGAAGGTGGTGTAATTCGTAAATCCCTCTGCTGTGTGGATGTTCTGATCGATCCCTTTATATCGTCCATCCACATCCATATAGACGGTCGGTCCGAGCAGTGTGTGATAGAGGGATGTGTAGAATGTCTCTGTCTCATTCGGAGTCAGAAGTTCCGCGTTCACTTTCCCGAGTTCCGCATTCCACAACTGCTGTCCTTCACGCTTCACCCGTTCAAAATCCCAGTCCGGTATCTCGCTGAGAAGATTTTTCACCGCCCCCTCGGTGCTGACGGGAGAGAGTGCAAATTTGATCCTGATCTGTTCATCCTGTGCAGTGGAGAAATTAAAATAGGCGCGGATATTCTTTCCCGCCATCTCAGGGAAATTCTTCGACGCATCGAACTTCCTCCAGAATCCCCGATAGATGCTCGTATCGTATCTTGCGTGACCATAGGACGTGAACGGTTTGCTGAAGGTCATCGCAAAATAGACGGTGCGCGTGCGTCCCCACCCGTTCGTTTGACGGAATCCGGTGACCAGCGTATCATTCTCCACGCGGACGAATGTCCAGACCGTTTTCCCGTCATAATTATAGATGCCATGCATCAGATCGAGGATGATGTGGGCGCTGTCGCTCTTTGGAAATGTATATTGATGGAATCCGACACGCGTGGTGGCGGTCAGTTCGGCAGTGATGTTGTGATCATCGAGTTTCACTCTGTAATATGCCGGCTCGGCTGTTTCATTGACATGCGAATAGAGTGAACGGTATCCATTCTCCGGATGCTCAGCGGTTCCCGGATTCAATTGCAGCGGTCCGATGGTCGGCATGATCAGAAAATCGCCAAGGTCTGAATGTCCTGTTCCGCTGAAATGCGTGTGGCTGAATCCGACGATGGTCTTGTCCTCATACTGGTATCCGGCACAGTATTGATACACTTCCTTTTGATACTTGCCGTTCTTCTCATAGCTGAGCGTATCGGTGTCCGGACTGAGCTGGACCGACCCGAATGGAACGGTCGCACCGGGGAACGTATGTCCCATGCGCTGCGTGCCGGTCAGCGGTTTTACATATTGAATGAAGTTCGTTTGAGCCCAGAGAATCGATGCGAAGAAAGGGAGGAGCAAAAGGCGATTCATGGTAATTCCTGTTATGGATGAAGGTAACAGAGATTACTGGAAAGTTGGGGGAAAAGCAAAAGCGAAACACATAGGAACATAGATTAAATAGAACACATAGAAGAGCAATCAAAGGGAAGATCAAGAACAAGGGCAAACCACATCCGCCAAACCCTTCGGCTTCGCTCAGGGCGGCGGGAAAACCGTTGATAAGACAATCAGATAGTTCGTCATCCCGACGTATGTCGGGATCTTGCGGTAATTAAAGATGCTGACATCCCGCCAAACCTTTCGACTGCGCTCAAGGCGGCGGGTAAATCGTCAGCATGACGTGCGTGGAGGTATTTTGTAGATGAAAGATGCTGTCATACGTCAGCATGACGTGTGTGGGATTTTGCGTAGGAGAAAGATGCTTACATCCAGCCAACGAGCCGGTCTACGACTCGTAGAGCGGGCAATTCGCTCAGGGCGGAGAACAATTTGGCAAGAATTATGTAGGACACCTTTTTAAGGTGTCCGTTTTTAGAGCGGAGGTGTTTAAGATTGGTAGTGTCGCGTCAAAACATCATTTCACCCGCTGTTTGATCCATTGCTCTATATAGGCGATGGATTCTTCGGTCGGATCGGGAAAACCTTTGAACAGCATCGAAATCGGATCGTGTCCCGTTTTTTCCCGTTCGCCATCCACCTGCTGAAGGATATGGCCGCCATTCGGGAATCGTTTGATGGTATAATCGCTGAACTGTGCAGCAGAGAAGATCTGTTCAAACCGCCGTGCAATCGTGTCCACCGGAATATGCGAGTCCTTATCCCCGAACAGACACAGGACCGGCAATGAAGAGCGGTTCCAATACTTTGCGGGATCGAATGCACTGCGGCGGTAATGGTCATATTTCGGCAGACGAAGCGTATCATCGGGAGAAAGATTCGGTGAGAATTTTAATTCTTTGAACCACTGCTTATCCTTGAACCTTTTTTTCGCATTCAATGCTGCTTCGCGGTCATCGAATGTTCCCACATAACGGGAGATGGTCCGGCTGTATTCGGTGATCTCCTCGATCTCTTGTTCGGCGAATCCGTCATTCCGCAATTCATTGGCACGGTAAAATGCATCAGAATAATATGGAGGTACGGAGGGACCCGAGATATTCACGATGAACGCGATGGTATCGATGGACTGCAATGCGAGCGGCATCGTCCACCCGGCCTGACTGATGCCGAGCAAGCCGGAACGTTTCGTATCGATCTCCGGAAGACGGGAAGCAAAGTTAAATGCCGCCGCCATATCCCCGCCAAGCGTGTCCAGATACAATGCTTCTTCGGTGAATATCCCCTCCGAGCCTCCGACTCCACGCTTGTCGAAGACGAAGACCGCAATTCCGCGCACGGAGAGATATTCTGCAAAGTATTTATATAACGAGAAGGTCCGTTTGGAATCTCCGGCGCCGTGAGCGATCACCGCAAGCGGATACGGAGGGGATGATTTCGGACGGTAGAGCGTCCCTTCGAATTTCAATCCCTGATTATTGAATGTATGGTCCGATGTCTCATAATTGAGCGTGGAAAAGAACGAACAGCCGGAGAGGAGAAATGCCATAAGAGTGATGATGACGGTTCGCATAGGGACCTTTCGGAAAGAAAATGTCGGGAAATGGACTGCTTATGTACGGATTTTGAGGGAGCAAGTTCCTTGACAATCTTCATTATTTTTTAAAACACATCCGCCAAACCCTTCGACTCCCGCCAACGAGCCGGCGGGCAAGTCGCTCAGGGCGGCGGACAAGTAGAGACATAGAAGAGCAGTTAAAGGGAAGATCAAGATCAAGAGCAGAAGCGAAACACATAGAACACATAGAAAAGCAATAAAAGGAAAAAGCAAGAGCAGGAACAAAACACATAGAACACATAGAAGAGCAATCAAAGGGAAGATCAAGAGCAAAATCAAGATCAAGGGCAAACCACATAGGGAACATGGAAGAGCATTTAAAGGGAAATGTAGGACACCTTGTTAAAGTGTCCGTTTTAAGTTAGAAAACCTCAAAATATTTCCTTTTGTTACCGAATTGCTATCGAAGGTGCATTTCCTGATATTCAACGGAAGAAGTGATCTTCTTCAAGAGTTCTTGCCCAAATACATTGTCAGTGAAGATGATAGACACTTTCGCTCTGTCAGGAGAATATCGCAGTGCAGCAGTTCTTCAAATATATTTTGATTTGTATTTCAGCTTTGCTCTTCTTCCCTGACGATGCGATGAGCCAACTGAGCACTCACGCCGATCACGAAAAACAGGCGTTGTTAAAACAACGGATGCTCGTCAGTTCCTCCGCCAGCGCATGGCTGGATGTTTCCTATTACCGGCTCGCACTTACCATCACCTCAAATCCAAATTATCTCTCCGGGAATGTTACCGTTGGGGGTATATGCCGGCAGAACAATTCACAGCTTCTTACTCTCGATCTTGCCAATGCGATGCAGGTGGACTCGGTCCGCGTGGATGGTACGCTCTGCACCTTCACCCAGGGGAGCAGTGCATTCAGTATTCAACTCCCTCGTCTGTACCAGTCCGGTGAAGCGGTCACAGCTGTGATCCATTATCGGGGGACACCGATCGCAACCGGATTCGGAAGTTTTGTCTTCACGCAGCATCTCGGTGTACCGTGGATCTATTCGTTGAGCGAACCGTATGGCGCGAGCGACTGGTGGCCGTGCAAGAACACGCTGGCGGATAAAGCGGATTCCGTTGAGCTCCTTGTCACCGTCAATTCGAACTTCAAGGTCGGTTCGCAGGGGAGACTTCTTTCCGTCGTGAACAACGGCAACGGCACCTCCACTCATCACTGGAAATCACTCTATCCCATCGCACCGTATCTTGTCTCTGTGGCGATCTCCGATTATGTTCAGTTCTCCAATTGGTTTAAATATTCTCCGGCCGATTCGATGGAGATCCTGAATTACGTCCTTCCCGAACATCTGGCAGAGGCGCAGCGGGAGCTTCCGAAGACCGTGGATATGATGCGGATCTTCACCGAATTGTTTGGATCGTATCCGTTCCTGAAGGAGAAATACGGCCATGCGGAATACACCGGCGGCGGGATGGAGCATCAGACTATGACATCGCTCGGACGGTACCGGGAGGATATCATCGCCCACGAGCTGGCACATCAATGGTTCGGCGATATGATCACCTGCCGCACGTGGAGCGATCTGTGGCTGAACGAAGGATTCGCCGAATATGCCACCGGTCTCTATCTGGAGCGCCAATACGGCGCTGCGTCGTACCGCACATATATGGATGAGATCATGAATGCCGCGCTGAATGCGAAAGGGAGGCTCGGCGCGCCGGACACGTCGAATCTCTCGTCGCTCTTCAATTTTTCTCTGATGTATGCAAAAGGGGGGACGGTGCTCCACATGCTGCGTCATGTGCTGGGGGACTCACTCTTCTTCCGTTCGATGAAGTCGTATGCGGAACAGCCGCAGTTGAAGTATTCCTCGGCTTCGACGAATGATCTTATTGCCGTCTGTGAGTCCGTTGCGAACCGAGAACTGGATTTCTTCTTCCAGGAATGGATCTACGGCGAGCACATTCCAACCTACTTTTATTCGTGGACGTGGAACGGGGCGGGGGATACGGCGAAACTGACCATCACCGTGCAGCAGCCTTCGGGGAGGACCAATCCGTCCTTCTTTACAATGCCGCTCGACTTCAGGATAAAGACAGAATCGATCGATACGACGGTAACGCTCTTCAATAACTCATTGGAACAGAAGTTTACTATACCGCTCCGCCAGCGGCCGCTCCTGGTCCGCCTCGATCCGGACAATTGGGTGCTGAAGCGAGCGATATCGGGGAATGACAACCTCCCTTCCGATTACATCCTGGAGCAGAACTATCCCAATCCATTCAATTCAGGGACCCATATTCTATACATTCTGCCGCATGAGCAGGAGGTGACGCTCACCATCTATGATATTCTGGGAAGGGAAGTGACAACACTCGTGAACGAACGGCAGATCCCGGGGATCTATGAGGTTCCATGGAGCGCCGTCGGTATCGCCAGCGGTGTCTATTTTTACCGTTTGGCGGCGGGGGATGTGAGATTGCAGAGGAGGATGGTGGTGGTAAAATAGTATGAAAAATAATTTGTATAATAAACAAAACAATATTAAATGAGTTTTGGTAATACAAAATGGGTCAGTTTAAATAAACTATGACAAGACAGTATTATAACAATTCTATCAAATCATTTTTAAATGCTTCTGTTGATTCAGTATTGTCTGAATTGATCAGAAAAAATTATTTTGCCCTTGAGCAAACACAACGTGATGCTTGGTTGGAAGAAATAAGTATTCTACAACAAGTTCTTATTAATCATGATGGCTCACTATATCTTGAATATTCTATTCCGCGAATGGGAAAAAGAATAGATGCTGTAATTATTATAGGCGCTGTTATTTTTGTCATTGAATTTAAGATAGGAGAAAAAGAATATCAATCGACTTCTATCGATCAAGTATGGGATTATGCACTTGACTTAAAAAATTTTCATGAACCAAGTCACGACCGTTTGATTGCACCCATCCTGGTTGCAACGAAAGCAAAATATCAAACTTCAATAATATCGCCTACAAAACACAACGATAAGTTATTGTATCCGATAAAATCAAATGCCAGTCAATTATCCTTAATTATTAATGAAGTAATTAAATATGCCGAAGGAGATTTTATTGATCTGAATGTCTGGGATCAAGGTCGTTATAAGCCAACTCCGACAATTGTCGAAGCAGCAATGGCATTATATAATGGTCATTCAGTGACTGAAATATCAAGAAGTGATGCATCTGCAATAAATTTAAGTGAAACATCAGAAAATGTATCTCAAATCATTCTTGATTCAAAAAAACGTTCTGAAAAGGCTATTTGTTTTGTGACTGGAGTTCCTGGGGCTGGCAAAACTCTTGTGGGATTAAATATTGCTACAAAACATATCGATAAATCAAACGATTTATATAGTGTATTTCTATCTGGGAACGGTCCTTTGGTCTCGATTTTGAGGGAAGCTTTAGCTCGTGATAAAGTAAGATTCGAAAAAGAGAGAGGTCGGAAAAGGAAAAAATCTGAAGTGATGAGTGAAGTGAAGATGTTTATCCAAAACGTTCATAATTTTCGTGATGATTGTTTAGTAAACATTTCGAAGCCGCCAATTGAGCACGTAGCCTTATTCGATGAGGCGCAACGAGCTTGGAATATGCAACAAACAGCGAATTTTATGCTTCGAAAAAAGAATAAGCCAAATTTCAATCAGTCAGAACCTGAATTTCTAATTTCTTGCTTAAATCGTCACGATGATTGGGCTGTTATTGTCTGTTTAGTAGGAGGCGGACAGGAAATAAACACTGGAGAAGCTGGAATTAGTGAATGGATTGAATCACTGAACAGATCATTCCCAAACTGGAAGATTTATGTTTCCTCCCAACTGACTGATAGTGAGTATGGTGCAGGAAAAGCGATTCAAAAAATTATAAATCAGTCGAATGTGACAATAAAAGATAAATTGCATTTGTCTGTATCTATGCGATCGTTCCGAGCTGAAAATGTATCATTATTAGTTAAACAATTGCTAGATATAGAATCATCTGCAATAAAAACTTTGGTAAGCATCAATGCAAATTATCCAATAGTATTGACTCGGGATTTAAGTAAAGCAAAGAAATGGCTAAAAGAGAAGGCTCGTGGTTCTGAACGATATGGTATTGTAGTATCTTCACAAGCAGAAAGGTTGAAGCCACATGCAATCGATGTTAAATCACCAATGGATCCAATTCACTGGTTCTTAGATGGAAAAGATGATGTACGTTCATCTTTCTATTTAGAAGATGTTGCTACTGAGTTCCATGTTCAGGGTCTTGAACTTGATTGGGCTTGCGTAACGTGGGACGCAGATTTACGATACAATAATGGGAATTGGGATTACAAATCCTTTCGTGGAAATCGATGGCTTAATATTAACCATCCCGACAGAAAAACGTATCTTAAAAACGCATATCGGGTTTTATTGACTCGCGCTCGACAAGGTATGGTAATTGTTGTACCTGAAGGCAATTCAGACGACCATACGCGAAAAAAAGAATTCTACGATCCTACGTATCAATATCTAAAAGACATTGGATTCCATGAAATATAAATAGAAAAATCTCTGTTCGAAAAATCCTAATTGAACAACCTATTAGTTTCTGAAAAATGTATTGCAATTATATGTATGGATAAAAACAATTATCGTTCTAGAAATACCAGTAAAGGAATCTAACTTGACCCCAAAACACTTCCTCACCCTCGCCGCAATCGCTAATCTCATCTAAGGCTTCTGGTATTTCATTTTCCCGCAGGGAGCTGCTAATGTGTATGGGTTTTTGCGCAGACAGTTTGTCGCTGCATGGTTTGATCAAACACTAAGACGGCTGTTAGGTGTTAGCTGTTGGGTTTTAGCCGGACCAGGAAAGGTCAAAAAAACACATTCGCACAGAGACACCATGTTTTAATTGATATTTGTTATACAAAGTAAACTCCGCAGGAACCGCTTGTGTTTTTATCGGAACACAGTCAGCCCCTACGGTGCTGTGTAGTTTGTGCGGGGTGCATGTGGTTAATATCGGTCCGCTCCTACGGAGCGGTGAGCCAATAAACCGTGAAATCTTTGCAAAAACATTTATTATCCATTCTTAGATTATCTGTAATACTGCGCCACCAAGTACAATACCTCAGATGGACCACACCTTTTGATTATGCGCAGGAGGTGTAGTCCATCGTCTGTTAAATTATCTGTGTTAACCCATTTTTTTCCGTGTTCCCTGTGTGCTATCCTGCGCATCGAAGCCTGTTTCTTCAGATGGACCACACATTTTGATTATGTGCAGGAGGTGTAGTCCATCGTTCAATTTATTATCCGTGAAAATCCTTTTTTCCGTGTTCTTTGTGTGCTATCCTGCGCATCGAAGCCTGTTTCTTCAGATGGACCACACCTTTTGTTTATGCGCAGGAGGTGTAGTCCATCGTTCAATTTATTATCCGTGAAAATCATTTTTTCCGTGTTCTCTGTGTGCTATCCTGCGCATCGAAGCCTGTTTCTTCAGATGGACCACACCTTTTATCGTGCGCAGGAGGTGTAGTCCATCGTTCAATTTATTATCCGTGAAAATCCTTTTTTCCGTGTTCTCTGTGTGCTATCCTGCGCTTCGAAGCTATTTTCCAATGATTGTTCTTCTATGTTAACCTATGTGTCTATGTGGTTTGCGTTTAAAATGACAAATGATTTGCACTTCAGAGCCTGCTTTTCTATTTTCTTACAGCGATTCCTTTGAACAGCTAAAAACATTGGCTGAATAAGGAGAAACAATAAATTCTGTTTGTAAATCGTCAAGCTGATGATTTACCTGCCGGTTTTTTGGCAGTATGTCAGCATCTTAAAAGATCCCGAAACAAGTTCGGGATGACGTTGTTATTGTTGATCACTCTTATTTTCTTCCTCATCAAACATATGAAGGAACAGACATGTCCGAAACAGCAGTAGATTTTGGCATTACCGAACAGATGTCCGCAGTACAGCAGATGGCGCGCGATTTTGCAGAGAAAGAGATCAAACCGCACGTTATGCGCTACGACGAATCGCAGGAATTCCCGAAAGAGATCTTCACCAAAATGGCGGCACTCGGCTTTCTCGGAGCTTATTATCCGGAAGAATACGGCGGTGCCGGACTCACCACGCTCGATTTCACGGTCATCATCGAAGAAGTTGCCAAGGTCGATCCTTCGGTCGCTCTCGGACTCTGCGCACACAATGGACTCTGCGTCAGCCACATCTATAATCATGCAAGCGAAATGCTCAAGAAAAAGTATCTTCCCGACCTCTGCAGCGGAAAGAAACTGGGGGGCTGGGGACTGACCGAAGCATTCTCCGGCAGCGATGCGGGGGGAATGCGGACATTTGCGGTGAAAGAGGGAAATGAGTGGGTGCTCAACGGCAGTAAGAATTTCATCACGCACGGGATCTCCGGCGATACTTTCGTGATCCTGGCCGTAACGGACAAGTCCAAGAGTAAATCGATCTCCGCCTTTATCGTGGAGAAAGGAACGCCGGGCTTCTCATCCGGAAAAAAAGAAAATAAACTCGGTATGCGCTGCAGCGAGACCGCATCGTTGATCTTCGACAACGTCCGCATCCCGGAAGAGAATCTGATCGGGAATGTCGGTGAAGGATTCAAGCAGGCATTGGCAGTGCTGGACGGCGGCAGGATCGGGATCGCGGCGCTCTCTGTCGGTCTGGCACAGGGTTCACTCGATGCGAGCATCAAATATGCAAAACAGCGGGAACAGTTCGGCCGGCCGATCTCGGACAACCAGGGGATCCAATTCAAACTGGCCGACATGGCAATGGAGATCGAAGCGGCGCGTCTGCTCACACGCAAAGCGGCCTCCATGAAAATGGCAGGACTCGATGTGAATCTTGAAGCGGCACAGGCAAAATACTTCGCCAGCGAGGTCGCCTCCCGCGCATCTGGTGAAGCGGTGCAGATCCACGGCGGGTACGGATTCACGAAAGATTATCCGGTGGAAAAATTCTACCGCGATGTGAAACTGCTCACCATCGGCGAAGGGACGAGCGAGATACAGAAGCTGGTGATTGCGAGGAACCTGCTCAAATAAAAAAATCAAATCTAATTGAAAATTGACAATGGACAATTGACAATTTACTTGCAAACAACACAGTATGCCAGACAATACACAAGGGATATTGGACAAATGGACATTATTTGAAGCTGTCTCAAAAACAACTGCATGTCGAATCCCGATGTTCATTTGATGATTCGTAAGTCAATGGAATTCGAAATGACGCGACATAAGTATTTTTGAGACCGGCTCTATTTACAGAAATGCTTTCCCCATTTTCCATTGTCCATTGTCAATTGTCAATTGTTTTTAAATTATGACAAAACAAACCTTCCAGTCCATCATCGCGCTGTTGTTCATCCTCTCCGGTGCGACGGGACTCATCTATCAGATCGTCTGGTTCAAGTATCTTTCACTATTCCTTGGGAACACTACCTACGCGCAGACCATCGTCTTGGCGACGTTCATGGGGGGGCTCGCGATCGGTGCGTCGTTGTGGGGACGAAGAGCTGATACGATCAAAAATCCGGTAAAACTATACGCGCTTCTTGAGATCGGGATCGCGTTCTATTGTATCCTCTTCCCGTGGATCAATGCTTTCGTCCGGGAGATGTTCTTCAGCATTGTCCACTCTGCCGATCTCACCATCGGCGGCACGCCGCTGCTCGCGGTAAAACTTTCGGTCAGCGTCCTGCTGCTGCTCATCCCCACAGTGCTGATGGGAGGAACGCTTCCTGTTCTGGTGAAAGGGATCACGGCGAACATCCGGGAATCCGGCCGCTCGGTGGCCGTGCTCTATTTTCTGAACAGTTTCGGTGCGATCATCGGTTCGCTGATGGGAGGTTTCTTTCTGATCCGGCTGCTCGGACTTGAAGCGACGATCATTTCCACAGCGGTACTCAATCTGCTGATCGGTATAGCGGCGCTCTTCCTCGCAAAAAATAATGCGGACTTCGCCGTTGAACAGGCGGAAACGGAAGTGAAAGGAAAAGAAACGGTCTTCAGTGACGGTCAGATCCGCATCGCCGTGATCGTTGCGGGAATTTCGGGGCTCTCTTCGATGATCTACGAAGTAGTCTGGGTGAGGATGCTGACGCCGGTCTTCGGTTCTTCCACCTATTCGTTTTCGCTGATGCTGATCGCGTTCATCTCCGGCATCACGCTCGGAAGTGCGATCGTCTCGAAACGGATCGAGTCAATGAAGAACACGTTCGGCTTCCTTGCATTCTGTCAATTCGGCGTTGTGCTTGCGATGCTGCTCACACTGCCGCTCTACAGCCGCATCCCGAACACCTTCTGGAAATTGAGCACCATCATCAGCC
>CALRIY020000032.1:0-31959 GCA_943364975.1 Synechococcus sp. UW140 | reverse complement strand
TCAGACAACGGTTCCTTTACGTCCTCCCCTTCTTTCAAAGCACCGGTCAGCACGCCGCGGAATGTACCGCAGTCCACATCGGAGATGATCGCATCCTGAGCGACGTCCACAAGACGGCGGGTCAGATAACCGGCATCGGCCGTTTTCAGAGCGGTATCCGCCAAACCTTTTCGGGCACCGTGGGTAGAGATGAAGTATTCAAGGATCGAAAGACCTTCACGGAAGTTCGCGATGATCGGATTCTCGATCAGTTCTCCGGTGGCACCGGAGAGCGACTTCTGAGGTTTCGCCATCAATCCGCGCATACCCGCCAGCTGACGCACCTGTTCTTTCGAACCGCGTGCGCCGGAGTCGATCATCATATAGATGGAGTTGAATCCTTCTTTCGAATTCTGGAGTGAATCGAACAGCCGTTCAGCAACTCGGCTCGTCGTACGGGTCCAGATATCGATCACTTTATTGTAGCGCTCACCGTTGGTGATGAAACCGTTCTGATACTGTTTCTCGACGGAATCCACTTCCTTCTGCGCTTTGTTGATCAGTTCTTCTTTTTCCTTCGGGATCGCAACGTCCGCAACGTTCACGGAGAGACCGCCGCGCATTGCATACGTGAATCCGAGAGTCTTCATGTCATCGAGGAACCGCGCGGTACGCTGGTTGCCGCTCTTACGGAATGCCTGCGCGATGATCTGCACAAGACGCTTCTTGCTGAGCAATTCGTTTATGAATCCAAGGTCTTCCGGTACGATCTGGTTGAAGATGACGCGGCCGGTAGTCGTTTCGATCATCTTCGAGGCGTAACGGACCTTGATACGTGCATGCAGATCGAGTTTTCCCTCGTTGTATGCAATGATCACTTCTTTATCGGAATAGAACGTCGTGCCTTCACCTTTGGAATTGGAACGCGACTTCGTCAGATAATAACAGCCGAGCACCTGATCCTGAGTCGGGGTAATGACGGGAGCACCGCTCGCCGGCGACAGGATGTTGTGCGACGAGAGCATCAGGATACGGGCTTCAAGCTGAGCGTCGAAGGATAATGGAATATGCACGGCCATCTGATCACCGTCGAAGTCCGCATTGAATGCAGTACAGACCATCGGATGGATACGGAGCGCTTTGCCTTCGACCAGCACCGGCTGGAATGCCTGGATGCCGAGTCTGTGAAGTGTAGGAGCACGGTTCAGCAGGATCGGATGTCCGTCAATGATATTCTCTAAAATTTCCCAGATCTCCGGACCCTTCTTCTCCACCATCTTCTTCGCACTCTTCACGGTCTTAGAGAATCCGCGCTCGATCAATTTGCGGATGATGAACGGCTTGAACAATTCCACCGCCATATCTTTCGGAAGACCTGCCTGATGAAGCTGCAGTTCAGGTCCGACGACGATCACGGAACGGCCGGAATAATCGACGCGCTTTCCGAGAAGGTTCTGACGGAACCGGCCTTGCTTTCCTTTCAGCATATCGGAAAGGGATTTCAAAGCGCGGTTGTTATCGCTGCGGACAGCATTGTTGCGGCGCGAATTGTCGAATAATGAATCGACCGCTTCCTGCAGCATGCGCTTTTCGTTGCGCAAAATGACTTCCGGAGCCTTGATGTCGATAAGACGTTTCAAGCGGTTGTTACGGATGATCACACGGCGGTAGAGATCGTTCAGGTCGGATGTCGCAAAGCGACCCCCTTCAAGCGGAACGAGCGGACGAAGTTCCGGAGGAATGATCGGAATAACATCGAGCACCATCCAGTCCGGCTTGTTCGCCGGTCCGCCTTCGCGTTCGCGGAAGGCCTCGATCACGCGCAGACGTTTCAAATGGTCCTGTTTCTTCTGTTGGGATGTCTCAACGCGCAGCTGAGCACGGAGTTCTGCAGAGAGAATTTCCACATCGACCTTCTTCAACAGATCCTTGATCGCTTCGCCGCCGATCTTTGCCACAAACTTTTTCGGATCATCGTCTTCGAGGTCCTGATTCTTTTCCGGAAGCGAGGAGAGGATCTCAAAATATTGATCCTCAGTGATCAGATCCTTCTGCTGCAGACCGGTGGTGCCGGGATTGGTCACAACGTAGGACTCATAATACACGATCTTCTCAAGATCCTTGTTGCTGATGCCGAGGATGTAGCTGATCTTGCTCGGCAGCGAACGGAAGTACCAGATATGAACGATCGGAACAGCCAGAGCAATATGGCCCATGCGTTCACGGCGGACACTTTTCTGTGTGACCTCAACACCGCAGCGGTCGCAAATGATGCCTTTATAACGGATGCGTTTATATTTACCGCAGTAACATTCCCAATCACGGGTCGGTCCGAAGATCCTTTCGCAGAAGAGACCGTCGCGTTCCGGCCGGAATGAACGATAGTTGATCGTCTCCGGTTTCGTCACTTCTCCATACGAACGGGTCAGGATCGCATCGGAGGATGCGAGGCTGATGCTGATCCTCGAGAATACCTTGTTTGGTTTGTTTTCATTTGAGCGGAACATAGATTCTACTCTCCATATTATAGTTGATGAACGGAATATTCCGTTCATCAATTCTTGTCTTAGTCTATTTTCACTTCCAGGCCGAGGCCCTGCAATTCACGGACGAGAACGTTGAACGATTCCGGGATATTCGCTTCCGGCTGGTTATCGCCCTTTACGATCGCTTCATAGACCTTGGCGCGGCCCATGACGTCATCCGATTTCACGGTCAGTATTTCCTGGAGTACATGCGATGCGCCGTACGCCTGAAGCGCCCACACTTCCATCTCTCCGAATCTCTGTCCGCCGAACTGCGCTTTACCGCCGAGGGGCTGCTGAGTGATAAGGGAGTACGGTCCGATAGACCGGGCATGGATCTTATCATCGACCAAGTGTGATAACTTGAGCATGTAGATCTGTCCCACGGTCACTTGCTGATCGAATGTCTCGCCGGTACGTCCGTCGAGCAGCGTGCTCTTGGAGTCAACATTCAGGTTCGCTTTCTTCAGCTCTTCCTGAACATCTTCCCAGCTTGCGCCGTCGAAGATCGGCGTCGCATACTTAATTCCGAGAGCTTTTCCTGCCCAGCCAAGTGCGGTCTCGAAGAGCTGACCGATATTCATACGGGAAGGAACGCCGAGCGGATTAAGAACGATATCGACCGACCGTCCGTCCGGAAGGAACGGCATATCCTCTGCGGGAACGACAGCGGCGACGACACCCTTGTTACCGTGGCGCCCAGCCATCTTATCACCGACGGAGAGTTTGCGTTTCTTCGCGACATATACTTTCGCGAGCTGAACGATCCCCGGGGGCAGTTCATCGCCGATGGTGATCTTGTTCTTCTCGTGTTTGAACGCTTCTTCGATGTGGTTAAGCGTATCGAAATAATTCTGATAGATCTTCTCGATCAGATTGTTCTTCCGTTTCTCATCCACCCAGTCGTTCTTCGGATCGAGTTTGTCGAGCTTATCATATCCGACGAACGTTTCCATCTTGAACTGTGTGCCGCTTCGGAACACCATGTCGCCGTCGAGATTCCTCACGCCGGCGGATTTATCCCCTTCGAGCAACAGACCGAGTTTGCGTCCGAGTTTCTCGTAGTGTGTATCGATGTTCTGCTTGTGCATCTTCTCAAGAAGGTCGAGACGTTTCTTGTCTTCCTTCTTCGTGTCGGCATCCTTCTTCTTCCGGCTGAACAGTTTCGTCGAGATGACGATACCTTTCATGCCTGGCGGCGCTTTCAGGGAGGCATCTTTCACATCGCCTGCCTTGTCGCCGAAGATGGCCTTCAGCAATTTTTCTTCAGGAGTCGGATCGGTTTCCCCTTTCGGCGTGATCTTACCGATGAGGATATCCCCTTCCTTCACTTCAGCACCGATACGGATGATACCGTTCTCGTCGAGATCCTTCGTTGCTTCCTCGCTGACGTTCGGAATTTCGCGTGTGAGTTCCTCTTCGCCCCGTTTGGTATCGCGGACCTGAAGTTCGAACTCTTCGATGTGGACCGATGTGAAGACGTCCTCAGCAACGATACGCTCGTTCATGATGATAGCGTCTTCGAAGTTATACCCGCGCCACGGCATGAACGCCACGAGCAGGTTCCGTCCGAGCGCCAATTCACCCTGATCCGTTGCACAACCGTCCGCGAGTACATCACCCTTTTTAAAGCGCTGACCGGGGATCACGATCGGTTTCTGGTTCAGTCCGGTGTCCTGGTTTGTGCGGAAGAATTTCACGAGCCGGTATTCCACGCGGCGTTTGTCTTCGAAGCTGACCAACTGTTCGACGTTATCTTCATCGATATCATAGAGCACCGTGATCCGTTCTCCGGAGACGTTCTCGACAACACCGTTACGCTCCGCGATGACGCAGGTGCGTGAATCGCGTGCGATCTTCTGTTCCAATCCTGTTCCGACAATGGGAGCCTGCGGACGAAGGAGCGGTACCGCCTGGCGCTGCATGTTCGAACCCATCAATGCGCGGTTCGCGTCATCATGTTCGAGGAACGGGATCAACGCTGCTGCTGCACTGACGATCTGTGTCGGGGCAACGTCCATATACTGCATCTCATCCGGTGACTGAACAACGAAGTCGCCGGCTTTTCTACCCTGCACTTTTTCCGTGAGGAACTTTCCCTTTTCATCGATAGGAGCGTTTGCCTGAGCGATGGTGAATTCGTCCTCGCGTTCTGCATTGAGGAATTCGATCTCGTCCGTCACTTTTCCTTTTTT
Organism: Synechococcus sp. UW140; assembly: GCA_943364975.1. GTDB lineage: Bacteria > Bacteroidota > Ignavibacteria > UBA10030 > UBA8401 > UBA8401. The sequence goes on along the minus strand of CALRIY020000032.1, from coordinate 27,260 downwards.
CACGACACGGTACGGTGTTTCGAGGAATCCGTACTCGTTCACTTTCGCATGCATGGAGAGCGAGGAGATAAGACCGATGTTCGGACCTTCGGGAGTTTCGATCGGGCAGAGACGTCCGTAATGTGTATAGTGAACGTCGCGGACTTCGAATCCAGCGCGTTCACGCGTAAGACCACCCGGTCCAAGAGCCGACATACGGCGCTTGTTGGTGAGCTCGGCCAGAGGATTCGTCTGATCCATGTACTGTGAGAGCTGGTTCGTACCGAAGAATGTATTGATGACACTGGTGATCGTGCGTGCGTTGACCAAATCGCCGGGGGCGATCTTTTCCTGATCGCGGACGTTCAGTCGTTCGCGGATGGTGCGGGTCATACGGGCAAGACCGATGTTGAACTGTGCCGCGATCTGTTCGCCGACCGTACGGATACGGCGGTTACCAAGATGATCGATATCATCCACGGATGTCTTGCCCTGTTTCAGGTCAAGCAGGTAGCGGATGATGGCGATGATATCTTCTTTCGTCAGCGTAGTGGTCGTCTCAGCAATATCCAGTTTCAATTTTGCATTGATACGATGACGGCCGACATCGCCGAGGTCATACCGTTTCGGATTGAAGAACAATTTGTCGATGAGGCTCTTCGCAGTGTCAAGATCCGGTGCATCGCCTGACCGCAGCTGACGATAGATCGTTTCGAGCGCATCCTCTTCACTGTGAACAGCATCCTTCATGATGGTGTTCGCGATGACAGAACGGTTGCCCGGTTCCTCTGATTTCAGGAAGCGGATCTTCTTGATCTCCGACTTCTTGATCTTCTTCACGGTATCTTCTGTGACGAGTGTATCCTTATTGATGATGATCTCGCCCGTTTTGCGGTCCACAACATCGCCGCAGATGATCCGGCCGACAAAATCCTTCAGATCGATGTCGGCAACTTTCACTTCCTCAACCAGGTTGAAGAGTTCCATGATCTCATCGTCCGATGAATATCCCAGCGCACGCAGCAGCGTGGTGACGGGGAATTTTTTCTTCCGGTCGATGTATGCATACATCACATTGTTGATATCCGTGGCAAATTCCACCCATGAACCGCGGAACGGTATGATGCGTGCGGAATAGATCGGCGTGCCGTTCGGATGGGTCGATTCGCTGAAGAACACTCCAGGGGACCTGTGAAGCTGGCTCACGATGACACGTTCCGCACCGTTGATGATGAACGTACCGCGTTCGGTCATGTACGGAAGGTTTCCGAGATAGACGACATCTTCGATCGTATCGGTGTATCCTTCGCCGTTCTCCGCTTTCTGGGAGAGACGCAGTTTCGCTTTGAGCGGAACAGCGTAGGTCAGTCCGCGTTCCTGACATTCGCGCACGGTGTACTTCGCCTTCTCAACATAGTACTCGACGAATTCGAGGAGGAAATTCTCGCGTGTATCGGTGATGGGAAAATTCTGGAGGAATACCTGCTGCAGACCTCTGTTCTTCCGTTTGGCGGGAGCTGTCTTTTCCTGCAGGAACAATTCGAATGATTCGATCTGCACATTCAGCAGATCCGGATATTCAACGACCTCATTGATAGTTGCAAAACTATGTCGGCCCGTTTTCGGGTCGAGATGCAATCTGGATTGGCTCTTCAACTCAATCACTCCTTCAGGTCATGAACCTGATGATGATGTTGGTTAGGGATAAATATGGTCCAACGCGGAGCGATGGACCATTGGATAAACTTTCGCGGAATTCCGTACTTTTTCGGAAGTACTTGCTGTTTTGGACCGGTCAGACAAAAGAATACACAAGCCGATGTCCCGTTTTTTGCGTTTTCGGGACGATCGGCTTGGTATATTTCAGTATTCTATAGAATGTTCGATATGGACCATTACAGAGTATTGAAAAAGTTCTCGGAAGAATTACTTCAACGCAACTTTTGCGCCGGCTTCTTCGAGCTTCTTTTTCAATGCATCTGCATCAGATTTGTTCAGTCCTTCTTTGACGACCTTCGGTGCGCCGTCCACGAGGTCCTTTGCTTCTTTCAAGCCGAGGCCCGTTGCTTCGCGGACAACTTTGATGACGTTGATCTTCTGTGCACCGCCGTCGGTCAGTTCGACCGTGAATTCGGTCTGAGCTTCCGCTGCGGGAGCTGAGCCTGCTGCCGGTGCTGCGGCCATCATGACCGGAGCTGCTGCAGAGACACCGAATTTCTCTTCGAGTGCTTTTTTGAGTTCGACTGCTTCCAGAAGGGTGAGTTTTTCGATCTTTTCAACTAATTCTGCGACGACTGACATTGTTGTTTCTCCTTATTTCTATTTTAGTAATTAAAAATTTCTTCGTGCGGGACTCTGACTCACGCGGCTTTTTTCTTTTCAATAGCATCGAGAACACCAACGACGTCTCTGACGACGGCGTTCAGCACACCAACGATACCGGAGACCGGCGCGTTGATCGAACCGAGGATGCTTGCAACGATCTCGGGACGCGAGGGCAGTGCGGCGAGTTCCTTCAATTTGGAACCGTCGTACACCTGCTTCTCGATCACGCAGACCTTTACAGCAAATTTCTCGTTCTTCTCTTTGAACTTTTGAATGATCTTAGCCGGTGCTGCAGCGTCGTCATATGCGAACGCGATACCGGTCGGTCCGACAAGCTTATCATACACCTTGTCATATCCCGTAACATTCTGCAATGCCCGTTTCGCAAACGTATTCTTGACAACTCTATATTCAATACCGGATTTTCGGAATTCAGCGCGGAGTTTGGTGATCTCCTCCACTTTGATCCCTGCAAAATCAGTAAAGAACATTCCCTGAGCCTTCGAAACCATTTCCTGGATCTCAGCTACTAATTGTTCTTTCTCTGATTTATTCATTGTGATTTTTATTTCTGCTTGTTGATACAATGAGAAGCCCCCGATTTTTTCACGAGGCATCATATCAGGTTTATGAGATATTGAGTGCGTAAATTCTTGTTATGACTGAACGACCGTGCGGTCGATCTGCACGCCCGGACCCATCGTTGAAGAGATGAAGATGCTCTTCACATAGGTCCCTTTGGACGTGGACGGTTTCAATTTTCCGACCGTGGAGAGGAAAGCTTTCACGTTGTCCGCGAGCTTATCCTTATCGAAATTCACTTTGCCGATGGTGGCATGGAGGACGCCTGCTTTGTCAACGCGGAATTCGATCTTACCGGCCTTCACTTCTTTCACGGCGGTCGCGACATCCAGTGTCACTGTTCCGCTCTTCGGATTCGGCATCAATCCGCGGGGTCCGAGGATCTTTCCGAGCTTTCCGACTTCCACCATCACATCCGGGGTCGCGATGATCACATCGATATCCGCCCAGCCTGCTTTGATCTTTTCCACATATTCTTCCAGACCGGCGTGATCGGCACCTGCTGCTTTTGCTTCAGCATCTTTCGGTGATTTCGCCATCACCAGCACGCGCACCGCTTTACCGATACCGTGCGGAAGCGCCACTGTTCCGCGGACCGCCTGATCTGCTTTCTTGGGATCGACACCGAGACGTACGGCGATGTCGACCGATTCGTTGAACTTTGCCGTTGCAGTTTCTTTCACGATCCCGACCGCTTCATCAACGGAGTAGATCTTCTTTGCATCGAATTTTTTTGCAGCGTTCTTGTATTTCTTTCCGTGAGCCATGAGTTCTCCTTGGTGGTACAAGCGTTACACACGAGGCGTAACTCCCACGATTGATTGTTGTGATTAACCTTCGACGGTGATGCCTAAACTTTTTGCGGTTCCTTCGATCATGCTCATCGCAGCATTGATATCATCGGTGTTGAGATCGGGCATTTTCGTGGTGGCGATCTCTTTCACCTGAGCACGGGTCACTTTGCCGACTTTGTTTCGGTTCGGTTCGCCGGAACCCTTCTGCACTTTCGCAGCTTTGATAAGCAGTACGGCTGCAGGAGGAGTCTTGGTGATGAAGGTGAACGATTTGTCAGAGAAGACGGTGATGATCACGGGAATGATCAGTCCAGCCTGCGCCTGTGTGCGGGCATTGAACTGCTTACAGAATTCCATGATATTCACGCCTTTTTGACCGAGCGCGGGTCCGACCGGAGGAGCAGGATTCGCAGCACCGGCGGGAATTTGCAACTTAATAAAGCCAACGACTTTCTTTGCCATAGTATATCTCTACTGAGTTAGATTGATAAATTATTTTTCAACTTCGACCTGACTGAAGTCGAGCTCGATCGGCGTCTTGCGTCCGAAAATGCTCACCATGACCTTCAGTCTCAACTTCTCCGCATTGATCTCCTGCACGAAACCCGAGAAGTTGTGGAACTGTCCGCTGATGATCTTCACCGGTTCGCCGACATGGAACGGGATCTCGATCCTCTCCACTTCCGTACCGTCCTCTTTCTTCTCTTCGATCTTCCCGATCAAGCGTTTCACTTCATCCGGCTGCAGCGGTACGGGGCGATCCTTCGTTCCGACAAAGCTCAGCACCGAAGGGGTATTCAAAATGAGATGTTTCGTCTTCTCATCCAGAACAGCCTCTACCAGGATATATCCGGGGAAGAAATTCTTCGTCTTGCTCTTCTTCTTGCCATCCTTCACCTCGAAGATCTTCTCTGCGGGGATCATGATCCGGGTGATCTTATCCTGAAGACCCAGCTCCTTTGACTCGTTCTCCATCGCAAGTTTTACCTTGTTCTCGTGACCCGAGTAGGTACGGACAACATACCATCTATGTAAAACGGCTGATTCCACCACTTAAAAGATTCCCTTGATAGCTTGACTGACGACCGTATCCACGAGATAGACGAACACTGCGATAACGCCGCACACGCCAAGAACGACCATTGTCGATTCCTGAAGCTCTTTTTGTGTTGGCCACGTTACTTTACCCATCTCTTTATAGACGTCAGTAAAGAAGTTGATGATTTTTTCTTTCATAATAACCTGATATTCTGCACGGGTGGAGGGACTCGAACCCCCAACCAACGGTTTTGGAGACCGCTACTCTACCAATTGAGCTACACCCGTACGAAATTTACTTGGTTTCTTTGTGAATTGTGTGTTTGTTGCAGCGGGGGCAATATTTTTTATACTCAACACGATTGGTCTGTTTCTTCTTGTTCTTCGTGGTTGAATAGTTACGCTCCTTGCAAACGGTGCATTCGAGGGTAATTATGTCTCTCATACTTCATTCCTTTTCGTAAAACTGTTACAACTGCTGATGTGGAGCGGAAGACGGGACTCGAACCCGCGACCAACAGCTTGGAAGGCTGTGACTCTACCAACTGAGTTACTTCCGCGTTATATGCTCTTTCTTTTCAGCGAACCCGCGACCAATCCGCCAGAGGCGGATGACTCTACCAACTGAGTTGCTTCCGCAAATTATCTATCTGCAAAACAAACGGTCATTTTATTGGACGTTCTATCACAGCCGTCCGTTCTCTCTATGTGACCCACTGTTCAGCAGAGCTTGCGACCGGGATTGAACCGGTGACCTCGTCCTTACCAAGGACGTGCTCTACCAACTGAGCTACGCAAGCATTGTTTGCGTTACCGTGGGTAGGGAAGGATTCGAACCTCCGAAGCCCGAGGGCGACAGATTTACAGTCTGTTGCGTTTAACCACTTCGCTACCTACCCATACCAAATCTTTGAGCTGGCAATCAGACTTGAACTGATGACCTGCTGATTACAAATCAGCTGCTCTACCAACTGAGCTATGCCAGCGTGAACAATCCCAAAGAATCAATACACTTTAGAAAAACCTGAAAATACAAAGGTTTATCGAAAAGGCATTGTGGCGGAGTTAACAAATATATACTTTTTTACTACAAAGTCAACAGAATATGCGTTAAAAATTACTAACCGAAGACTAGTAATTTACGGGGATTTTTGAGGCTTTTTGGCGGAAGTCCAGGGCAAGTGTCCCTTTTTGATAAAATTCTTCATATCCGGCGCGGAGCAGGAGTCCCTTTTTGGTGAGGGATTTGATCTGACGTGAGTAAGCATCAGTTCCGGGGAAATCTCGGAACCGGAAATCCATGGTCTTCATCGGATGATAGACCGTGTCTTTGGTCAGCCGAAAGACCAATCCCTCGGGAACGCGAAAATACCCAGCCGTGTATTGTTCCTCGATCTCCGGGGTCACGAAGACCGGCTGATCCCCGCTCCTGTCGATGAAGCTTTTGATCATCTGCGTATAACGGCCTTCGATGACCGTAAATTCGTACGGACGGTCATGTTCGAATTTTTCCAGCTCTGCAAGGAATAACCGGACCTCCTGTTGTGAGCGCTGCATCAATTCAGGATACATCTTTTCCAATTGTGTGAAGTACCATGAGCGACGGAGAAGTTCCTTGTCGATCACTGTAATGTCGGGACGGATCCCTTTGACATGCTGGAAATAATATGACGCAGCTATAAAATAATCCCATTGATATGAAATGATAACAGCGTTCGGAGGAAGATTCAACAGAATATTCTTCGTGTAATCCTCCGCCAAATAGTTCGTGCTTTGATCGGTCCTTTCCCTATTATAATAGAACTGTCCGGCGGCAACTGCCAGCAGCAGAGTCAGAAAAGCAATACGAAAGTTCACTCCGTTCATCCGCTCCAACACGAACCGGATGCCGAATGCAGAAGATAGAGCGATAGCAGTAAATGCCAAAAGGAAATAGGAATCGATATCATGGATATCATAATTGATGGAATATCCGACGCAGGCGGCGAAGAGGAGAAGAACAAATAGAAACTTCCTCTTCTCCCGGATCAACAGCACCGCAGCACCAAGACCGGCCAGGATGAGCACCGGAAAAAAGAATTCCACCGTGAGGTTGTCAAAAAAATAATCCAATTGACGGCGAGCCGCTTCAGCTGAAGAGAACATGAACACTCTGAACTGCTTTCCGGTAACGTGCCACCACAACCGTTCTATCGATTGGGGATTCCCCCAGTTGAGCAGCGGATACTGAGAAGCTCGGACAAGAAGATACAGATAGAGGGAAAGACCGGCAGCGAACGGCAGCGCCAGTATTCCAAACTTCTTCCATGCCGGTTTACCGAGTCCGTACTCAGCGAAGTACCAATAGAGCATTGCCGGTGCAAGAAGTACGGTCGTCATATGATTTGTAAACGAAAGACCCGTCATGAATGCAAACAACAGCCAATAGTGTTTGGACCCGCGCTGAACAGCCTTCACAAACAGCAACATATCGATCATAACCAAAAGCAGGTGGAGTGAATAGACCTCTATTGCGAGCCCTTGGAACCAGAATGTCCTGGAAAACCCTATAAACATTGAGGATACTACTGCAGCGGGCAGCACTTCCCATGACCTCTTTTCACTTTTACCGAGCAACTCAATTGTCAGAAAGAAAAAGACGACGACGGAGAGTGAGGTCAACAGTGCGGAGAGGATATTCAAACGGACGATCGGCTCATCTGCAACCGGCAGCATTGAGAACACTTTAGCCAGAAGAGTGAACAACGGGTATCCGGTCGGATGTGCCGAACCAAGGGTCACTGCAACTGATGCGAGTTCACCGCTGTCAATGAATCCGATCGTGGGAGCCATGGTCATAAGATAGAAGGAAAAGACAATGGACCAGACAGCAGCGGCGAGCAGATGTTCCGTATATTTTTTTAAAAAGGAAATTGCCATAGACATTCAGGGATAAAATACAAAAAAATCTCTGAAATCTACGGCAATTTTTCTACGAGCAACGATCCGATATTCTACATGTTGAAATAGTAACTCATCTTTACGGCGAAGATATTATCCGGACGCGAATCGCCGATCTTTCCGAATGAACGGCCGAAGTTGAACTCGCCTCCCTCTTCGTATGCGGACCGGCTCTGGGTCCAGACAAAATAGAGGGTCGATCCGGGAAGATATTCCCACCGGATGATGGCGTTGCCCCGCAACATTTTCCGTGTAAGATTCGAATTCGCGACAAATGTCGCGGGAGAGCTGCCGGACGGACCGTCGGCATCGATCCAGTTTCCGGTGAGTGTCCCTCCGGTGAGTGAATCCTTGATCGTCGAACCGGAAGATCCGAAATTCACATAATCATTAGATCCGGCCTTTTTGAGCATTTTCAACTCCGAGTATGATTCCGTCGCCACGAGAGGCTGCACATATAACTGCATGCTCAGCTGAGGAGTGAATGTCCAGTTCACTCGGATGTTTGCAGAAAGTTCATTGTAGTTCAACCGGGCAAAGACATACCGCGTACCAAAGGTCTCCGTCGCCGCAGGATCTGTATAGGTCATATTGATCCATTGAAGCTGGTCGTTGCTGATATTGTATCCGGGGCCTACAGAGAATGTGACATTGGAAACAGGACGGAACTGCATCCAAAGATTATACCATGACGATGAATACTGAGTCGAACGTTCGCTTCCGTGCGACAATTCCACCACGACCGGTTTACTGTAGTCGGACGAAAAATTGAAATTATAGCCCGTTGTCCGTTTGCTGACAGTCAACGGACCTCCGCGAGTTCTGCGGGTATTGACTGCATCGGCTGGATTCGTAAATAGATTCCAATTAAGGGAATAGTAATTCATCAGCTGAACGAATCCGAAGTTGAACAAAATATTATTCGTCAGGTTTCCCTGAAAATCATAATTCTGCGCATACGCTCCCCCCACCTCTTTGCGGCGGAAGAAACCATCGGGTTCGGTCCAGTTATATCCTGCACCGACATGCATGTTGATGACATCGGTCCGCGACTGATATCCGAGATCATTCACTTCAAAATTCGGATCGATGACGCCGACCGAAGAGTTGAAGAAAAAACTCCCTTTCTGTTTCATCAGATACAGTCTTCCGGAAAAACCGGTCAGTGATGTTGCATTACTGTCCACGTCCACATGCGAAGCATCCGGCCGCTGGAAATAATGGGTTGAGTTCCGCTGCAGGCGGATCATCCGTTCCTTGCTTCCATCGACGCGTGAAACACCAGCATATCCTGTAATGACCCATGCTTTCTCTTCATCAAGGAAGGTCCAGCCGTCCACTCCGGTAAAGAGTCCGGATGAGTTCAATCGATTCCGGAATGTCTGGTCCTCGAAATTCCGACCGGTGTACGTTCCGAGAATTCCCAGACCTTGTCTTCCGTCATTCATCTCTTTCTGCACCCGGGCAACTCCGTAATATGTCTGCGGCTCGATCTCCGCTTCGCCGTTCACTCCGTTGTACTGGAACGGTGTGAATTCCCGTGCGGTCAGGGCATGGATCGTTCCGACATTCCATCCATTACCCAGTTTCCCGGTGATCTTGCCGGCGCCGAGGATGCGCGTGGCGATCGGAGCATCCGCAAAGTCCGCGGAGAGAGTGTCATTCCATCCCGGCGACCGTCCGACGCGTCTGCTATAGAAAAATGTCGGCTGAGAGAAGTTGAAGTTCCAGAAATTCCTTCCGCCTCCCCGTCCGAAGTTGCTGAATGTCGAAGCACCTTCGATGAAGAAGGGACGTTTTTCCTGGAAGAACGATTCTACATCGGAAAGATTCACTGTCGCAGGATCGACCTCGACCTGTCCGAAATCAGGATTGATGGTTGCATCAAGGATCAGATTGCTGCTGATGCCGTATTTCAGATCGGCGCCTGCATCGAAGATATTCTGAATACCGTCCGAATTGAACGGATTTCCGATCTTCCACGGAACCCGTTCATGTTTTGCCGTTGTAAACGGCAGGATCTCCAGTGAATTCGCCGGTTTGATTCCTTCCAGCCCTGTCAGTTCGTGGAAACGGGAGACATACCCGCTTTCCATTCTGGGAGTATATACGAGATAATCGACCTCATTTTTCCTTCCGATATCACGCCGGAAGTTGACTCCCCAGATCTGCTGTTCCTTCTCCTGGAAACGGAGCTGAGAGAACGGGATCCGCATCTCGATGCTCCACCCTTTTTCATCCACATTGGAACGTCCTTCCCACACTCCATCCCAATCGGAATCATCCCAGTCGTCATTGTACATCACACCGTCCGCAACGGTACCGGCAGGTCCGACGACAAAATAATTTCCGCTCCGCTTATCGCGGTACGGATCGAGGAAGACACCGAACCAATCCGCATTGTTCAAATTGTCACGGCGGTCGAGGAATGCCATAATGGAATCGGGTGAAGAGTCATAGAGCCGGGCCGCCACATAGAGCGCTTCGTCATCATAGGCCACCCAGACTTCGGTCTTTTCGGATGGTACGCTGCCTTGATTCGGATCTTTCTGTTTCAATTCGCTGACCGCCGGCGGGATCGACCAGAACGATTCGTTCAACACGCCATCCACAGTAATTCGCTGGGTCAGTTTGACGGCTTTCACTTCTGTGGCGGACAAGGTCCAGCACGATATCAGCACCAACACAGCCAATCGTCCACAAAAAGTCATGATTCCTCCAAAAAGATTTTAAAAAAAAGCGACGTAAGATATTCTTTACGCCGCCTCAAGTTTTTTGTTGCATTACGATCGTAATGGTTATTTCTTTTTGATCTCGATGTATCCGTTCACGGTCTCCAGCGTGATGATCTCACCTCCGCCGTTGATCATGTAGCGTGCGCGGATCTCATCACGGTCGCCGTCCACATCATACGACAGCGAAGGGAAGTCCGACCGGACCTCGTATTTCGATTTCTTGGAGGAAGAATTCCAACCGTAATTGTCGCGCAGACGGATGGTCGCTTCGATGGTCGCTTTCGCCGTTGCGGGGAGCATCAGTTTGATATCACCGCCGGAACTTTTGAGCTTGCTGTCCCCTTTGCCGCTGGGATTGAGATCGGCGACGATATTTCCGCCGGCAGTGCTGGCTTCGATGGAGCCTGTGATGTTATCCAGATCGATATCACCGCCGGAGGTCTTCGCTTCCACCGTACCGGATGCTCCCTTCAGTTTCAGGTCACCCCCTGCTGTCCGCAGATACGCATTGCCGCTCACTTTTCCGACACGTACATCTCCGCCGGCCGTTGACAACGATGCGTCGCCGCCGATATCGCCCACTTCGATCTCGCCGCCGGATGTGCGAGCGTCGAGTTTCTTCGCAACCTTCTCGATGCGGATATCACCGCCCGATGTGCTGACCGTTGCTTCACCATTGACGACAGCAAGCGCAATATCGCCGCCGGAGGTGCGAAGGTCCGCCTTGCCGTCAATATCACCGGTACGAATATCTCCGCCCGAGGTGGACATCCGGACTGTACCTTTCACTTTTTCGATAGTAATATCCCCGCCTGCTGTGGAGCCGACCGCATCACCCGTCAGATTTCCCTGGAGTTCGATGTCGCCGCCGGAGGTCCGGAGTTCCAATTTTGTCTGCGTCGGCACAGTGATCAGAAAACGGCCGTCACTGTTGTTTCCCCATTTCGGGCGATACGTAACACGCACTTCGTCACCGGATTGGGACATCTTTACGAACTGCATATCCTCTTCGTCCAGTCCTTCCACGACGACATTGATCTCATTCTTATCCGAAGTCTTGATGAGGATCTCGCAGCCGGTGACGGAGATATCCAGCGCACTACCCTTTCCGACGGTGAATGTCTGTTCTTTCACCGCTTGTCCGCCCGATGATGAGGCCGATGTTACGGAGACCGACCGTGGTGCTTTCGCCGGCTTCGGTGTGTCCTGGTCGCTGCCCAGAAGCAATGATGCCGTCAGCACCATAAGAAGTGTTGTGGTGAGTATTCTTTTCATTGATAGATCTCCTTTACTAAATTGACCGCACGGTTGCGGATGTAATTATTCCGTTCTTTACTGATCTGTTTTTTCAATGCATTGATCGTTGTTTCATCGAGTTTCATTCCGTCCATCTTCGCAATCTCCAGTGCATTGATCGCCGCCACACGGACACCGGAATTCGCATCCTTTGCAATAACATGAAGCAGGGCATCCCGCAGGTCCTGGTCGAACGAGTACTGCTGGAGGACGCGCAGAGCTTCGCGGCGGACGCCGGGATTGGCATCGGTCTTAAGCGAAGTGATCAGCGCAGATTTGATGAGCGGATCGACCGTCGTTTTATTCTCCGTTTGATTCCGGATCGCATTCAGGGATGAGAGCCGGACCCCGTCATTCGATTCATTCAGAAGCGCGTGCGTCAGAAGTTTCTGTATCTCGGGATCATCGATCTTCCCTTTCACGTGCATCGGGGCGACCGCTTCAAATTCGAACTCGATCTGTCCGTCCGATGCATCGCTGTCGATGAAACGGACATTCTCAATGGAGGTCGTTGGTGAGGCATCATCCTTCATCTCCGATGCCGGCTGAAGGATCAGCTGGCGTTCTCCACCTGACGGAGAGAATGAACAATACCCGATCAGCATTCCGAGAGAAAGGACGCCGGCACCGGCCAATGCAAATTTCGGCTGCAGTAGCTCCGCGAATGACCGTCCCAGCCGAATGACGAATGATTCTTTCCGGCGCTCGATACGGAGCGCCTCTCGCAGCCGGGTGCGTGCATCGCTGAGCAGATCATCGGACGTATCGGGTGATGTGTTCTCGGAGACGAATGTCCGGAACTTCTTCATCTCCTGCAGTTCCTTCTTCATCTCGGGATGGCGTTTCAGATACGCATCGAGTTTTTCCTGTTCATCCTGTGACAGTTCGCCGTATACGGAGAGCTGCATCAATTCTTTTATCTCTTCTTTTTTCATGTCGTTACTCGTACAGATCGTGGAGTCGCAATCGCATTTTGTGTGTTGCATCAAACAGGTATTTATTTACAGTTCCTTCGGCACAATTCATCATCACCGAAATATCCTTCAACTTATAATCCTGGTAATGCCGGAGGGTGAAGACCAGCCGCTGCTGCGGAGAAAGATCCTTCAATGCATCATCGATCCGACGCGTGATCTCGTTTCCATGAAGATGGTCATCGGTCCGATCTTCACTGACTGCCAATTCCCTCTTCCCTTCTTCTTCATCACCGTCATCGATCGGCACCGAGTCGTACTTTCGGTTCTTTGCTTTATGCGAAAGACAAACATTGGTGGCGATCCTGAAGATCCAGGTCGAAAATTCACTCTTCATCTGGAATTTCGGCAGACCTTTGAATACCCGGATAAAGGTCTCCTGGTAAATATCCTTCGCATCTTCGGAACTGTGGGTATACCGGGCGGCAATGTTCAAGACCACCTGATCATATCGATAGATTAGCTGCTCGAATGCCACCGCATTCCCGGCTTTGGATTGTGTTATAAGTTCTTCGTCTGTCAGCGCCATATGACTGCGTTTAGGGATTAGACCGGCGATACCTGGAAAAGGTTGTGGAGAAAAACCTTGAATTTGGGAAGATCTTCAGGAGCAAAACTGAGGAGTGTTACGGAGTTATTATAGAAGAGATGCGTTGGCATTATCTACCATACATTGAGAACATCTCAACGATCAATGCTTATTCCGGCGGACAATCATACGGCAACATTCTCCGATAAAGAGATGAAGTCAATGAAGTCCAAGATCCAGCCGGTAATAGGATTGAATTATTACCGGCGGGTATCCGGAAATACGCCACTCATTTATTGACGGAGTTGTTCGATGATTCGATGGTCAGCACTCTTCTTTTGGGGAAATTCTTCTTGTTCTGGAACTGGAATTGAACATCGAAAACCACCTGAGAGTTGCGTTTTTGGCCGTTATATGACTCCGGGATCCAGCGGATCGAGCGGACGACGCTTTTCACAGCGTCACTGAATATCCCTGCACCGCCAAATTCAATGGATGTTACTTTGCCAGAGGAATCGATATCCACACTGACCCGGGCAAGATCCTCCACCCCTGATCGGCGAGCAATCTCGGGATAGACAAAAAGGGTCTTTAACGAATCCCATCCAATTTCGGGTCGCGCCTCTAAGACTCCGGTCTGAGAATGGGAAAAAGAGACAACAAAGAGCAGTGCACACAAGATCGTTTTCATTGGGTTCCTTATTATTGGTGATGGAATTTCCTTGAATTCCGAACGAGAATCAAGTGCAAATTCAATTCTTTCATTTTCCATTGTGTTCAGCTATATTTCGGCACTATTTTTGACATCTAACGGAGCAATCATGAATTTCGAGACACTGCTGATCACACAGGAACAGGGTTATGCCGTCATTACCATCAACCGGCCTCAGGCGCTGAATGCGCTCAACTCTCTTGTTCTGAAGGAACTATACACTGCTCTCAACGAATTGGACAATATAGCCGAAGTGAAGTGTTCTATTATTACGGGGAGCGAAAAAGCATTCGCAGCCGGTGCCGACATCAAAGAGATGATGGAAAAAGATGCCGCACGGATGTTCAATGACAATCAATTCGAGCCTTTTTATAAACTACGCACCATCAAAAAACCGGTGATCGCCGCGGTAAGCGGATTTGCCCTCGGAGGAGGATGTGAACTGGTGATGGCGTGTGACATGATCCTGGCAAGCGAATCGGCAAAGTTCGGACAGCCGGAGATCAATCTCGGCGTGGTACCCGGAATGGGCGGATCGCAGCGATTGACGCGGGCTGTCGGGAAATACCGCGCGATGGAGCTGCTGCTGACGGGAGATATGTTCTCCGCAGAAGAGGCGCTGAAGTACGGACTGGTGAACAAAGTGGTACCGAATGAATTTCTGCTGGAGGAGGCGAGATCCCTCGCCAAGAAGATCGCGGGCAAACCGTTAATGGCGGTGATCGCATCGAAGGAACTGGTGAACAAAGCAGATGATCTCTCTCTTGATGAAGGGATCAAACATGAACGCCGTGTCTTTGCCGATCTCTATGATACCGAGGATCAGAAGGAAGGGATGAAAGCATTTGTTGAGAAGCGGAAAGCGGTGTGGAAGCACAGGTAATTGAGTTGCGGAGATACGGAGTAGTGAAGGAATGAAGAAGTGTAACAGTGTATCAGAACGGTCATTTGATTTGATGCATTGTGGCACATACCTATTTAAAAATGAAGTTTCAGTGAACCGTTCCCTCCGTGTCCTCCGTGGTAAAAAGACCGTATTGGACGTTCCAAGACGTATTAAAGAGATTTAACAATTCGGAATAGGAAGTCTGCTTTACTTTCTGTATCTTACACCGTTGCAAATATGCAACACCGCATCTGATCCACCAACAAAATCTCCGCACGCGAAACATCACTCAGCGGACAACGTCGGAAGCGGGACTAACGACACGCTTCTCAGACGGCATTTTCGAACAGGTTCTCCTCTCGCAATTCCTTCGCACAGCAGCGAGTCATTTTCACCACCACATTGAATTGTACGGCAGCGAACAACGCCTCCCCATAGGAATGGTTTGACCATTCATCTTTGCGGCATGCGCTCCTGCATCATGGTACAATTCACAAAGGAATACTAATGGCTTTTAAAGAACTTGGTCTGAATGACCGTCTTGTACAAGGAATTTTGGCGACAGGTTATACCGTCCCCACAGAGATCCAGGCACGCGCGATCCCCGCTGCGGTTGCAGGAAAAGATATCATCGGCTGCGCGCAGACCGGAACCGGAAAAACGGCAGCCTTCACGCTCCCGATCCTGAACCGTCTGGCAGAAAGCACCGAAAAGAACCACCACATCAAAGCACTGGTGCTCACACCGACCCGTGAACTAGCGCAGCAGATCGAAGACGCCGTGAAGCAATACGGTCGCTTCCTCTCACTCCGCTGTTTGTCCGTCTACGGCGGCACGAACATTCAGAATCAATTGAAACAGCTCTCCCGCGGCGTGGACATCCTGATCGCGACGCCCGGACGCCTGATCGATCATTTGGAACGCCGAAGCGTCAATCTCTCCCACGTTGAAGTGCTTGTGCTGGACGAAGCGGACCGGATGTTCGATATGGGATTCATCGATGATATGCGCTTGATCATCAAACAGACCCCGGCAACACGTCAGACATTATTGTTCTCGGCGACAATGTCCAAACAGGTCCGCACATTGGTGAAAGATATCCAGAAATCACCGGAATTGATCGAAGTCGGCGAACGCCGCACACCGGCCACTACGGTGACACAGCATTTCTATTCCGTGAACGAAGATAAAAAATTGAGTCTGCTGCTGCACATTCTGAAAGAGAAGGATCTGGACAGCGTCCTGGTCTTCTCCAAAACGAAGATCGGCGCAGAGAAAGTATCGAACAATCTGTATAAGAACGGCATCAAAGCGGTCTCCATCCATTCCGACAGGACCCAGGCACAGCGTCAGCGCGCATTGGCGGGATTCAAGCAGGGACAGTATAAAGTAATGGTTGCAACGGATGTTGCGGCACGCGGAATCGACGTTGAGGGAATCTCGCACGTGATCAATTATGACATCCCGGGCTATGCGGAAGATTATATCCACCGCATCGGCCGTACGGGACGCGCATTATCCAAAGGTGATGCATTGACTTTCGTCACCCGGAGCGAAGCACGCCACGTAAAAAAGATCGAACAGTTCATCGGCAAGAAATTCGAGATCAAAAAGTATCCGGATTTCGATTATAACAAAGTGGAAGAGAAACCGGCAAAGAGCGAACACGCACCTTCATCCGACGATGAACAGAATTTCAACCGTGAGAACCGCGGCGAGAGCCGTGACCGGTTCAAACGGAGCACACCGCGCTCCGGCGGACGTTCCGGTTTTTCCGGACGTCCCGAACGCCGCGAAGGGGGATTCAACCGCGACAACAACCGCGGAGGTGATCACCACAAACGTGAATACCCGAAAGCGGAAGGATTCGGCGGCGGAGAACGGAAACGTGAATATCCGAAATCAGAATCATTCGGCGGTGAACGCAAACGAGAATATCCGAAATCAGAATCATTCGGCGGCGAACAGCGCAAGCCGTTCAACGAAGAGCGAAAGCCGTTCGGTGAAGATCGCGGCAACCGTGACTACACCAAACGGACACCGTTCAGTTCCGGCGGAGGCGACCGCGGTTTCAAAAAACCGGGGACATTCGGCAAGGACAAGTCCTACGGAAAACGTGACTCGTTCGGCACCGGACGCCGCGAAGGTGGATTTGCCAAGAGGACCCCGTTCGGCGGAGAACGCCGCGGCGGAAGCGGATTCGCCAAACGTGATATCTTCGGACCGAAGAAGCATGAACCGTTCGGCACACAGAAACGTGAACATACATTCAAAAAGCAGGAGTCGTTCAGCGAAGCAGGAAGTTTCGGCGGACAGCAGTCATACAGCGCTCCGAAAAAGCACGGCGGTCCCGACTGGAGAACACTCATCCCGGAAGAACGTGAACACAAGAAACGGGAACACAAAGTGGTAAAAAAGATGGTCAGCAGAAAGAAGAAAGATTCGTAGTTCTTCCGGAAAGATAGATACACTTTCACATTCTTCTTGGCAACACGATTGAGAAATCGAGAGGTTCAGCCGGTAACGGCTGCTCCTTTCCTACTAAGACCAGGTAGCACAAATATGATGGACTCGTAATCCTGAACGTTTATGCTGGTGGGCCGCTCCATTGTTCAACAAGCGAGCGGCCCGACGAAATGAGTGATGCAGTCTTAGGACTGACATCATTGAAAGCAGGTAGCAGATAGAATAAGGACTTGTAATCTTTAAGATTGATGCTGGTGGGCCGCTCCCTTGTTCTACATTCGAGCGGCCTAACGAATAGAGAGAAGCAACCGGAAACGGTTGCTTCTTTTGTTTTAAAAAGGGATAATGAACAATTCTGTGATGGAATATCACAGCCGGATCACTAACGAGTCCAATACAGTCCTTTCGGAGTGAACTATGAAACAGTATTCTACGGTCTATTTGGTATTATTCTCGATCATCACCTCCCTCTTCTTAACTGCATGCAAAACAAACATCCCAAAAACCGAAGAGGTCCTGCTGGAACTGGCCATTGAAGCGATCCAAGAGCAGGATTGGGAGAAGTATCAGAAACTGATGATCACTCCCAGCGACTTCATCGTTGCAGAGAAGAACCTTTCAAAATTCGCAGAGAGTCAACAATACGAAGTGCAGGTACTGCGCCCTGAAGAACGTGAAGCACACCGGCAGGCATTTGTCAAAGCGGGATCGAAAGAACCTGGAATGATCAATTTTTCAGAAGCATCCTTTGAAGGGATCGGAACAATGATCCGCTCCGGAGATTACGAAGTGATGGAAGTACTTGAACCCGTTGAGTTCAAACAGTATTCCGTAAAACTTGAAATGAACGGTGAGACGATCGACACAAAGGATCTCTATCCGCAATTTCAGGTAGTGTACTTCCGCTGGGAGGAAGAATACCGCATCATCGGATTAGTATTCAACAAATAATTTTTCCCTATCACAAATACAACCGACAGAACTATGAGCCAAACCGTCCTTACCGAACTCGCGAACAATATCCTCACCATTACGATGAACCGTCCCGATGTGTTCAACGCCGCCAATGAGCAGATGAAGAAAGAACTGCTCGATGCTTTCCGTCAGGCGGAAAAAGATCCGGCGGTTCGCTGCATCGTGCTGCGCGGAGCCGGCGAAAAAGCATTCTGTTCCGGTCAGGACCTGAAAGAATACCGTGAAGCAAAGAGCTCCATGAAAGAGATGCTGGAGAAGGGATATAATCCGATCATCAAGCAGATGCGTGCGATGGAAAAACCGATCATCGGAATGATCAACGGAGTCGCAGCAGGGGCGGGATTCAGTTTTGCGCTTGCCTGTGACATGCGCATCATGTCCGACAGAGCGAAATTGATCCAGGCATTCGTCCGGATCGGATTAGTGGCGGATTCAGGAAGTCATTGGTTCCTCCCGCGGATCGTGGGGACAGCAAAAGCATTCGAGTATGCGGCGACCGGAAAAGATATCGATGCAGCCGAAGCAAAAGAGGTAGGGCTCGTCAATCAGGTCGTTCCGGCTGTAGAGCTCGAATCGGTCACCTACGAACTTGCCGGCCGGCTTGCGCAAGGACCGACCAAGGCGATCGGCATCATCAAACGGACATTGAATAAATCCCTGACGATGACCTTTGACGAACTGCTCAGTTACGAAGCGATGATGCAGGAGGTTGCCGCACAATCCGCAGACCATAAAGAAGGGGTTGCCGCGTTCATTGAGAAGCGTACCCCGAAGTTCGAAGGGAAATAACACGGATAACCGCCGGGCACTCTCCATGGACATTGATGCACTTCTTCATGAGATCGTACCGTCCCACAGTGACCGGATCCTTCATGATCACGGATTCGATCTGGTCCGTGAGTATTTCGATCTGGCTCTTCATCTCTCCCCTTCCCGTTCACCGGTGATCGAACTTGCCACCGGGACGGGACGAATGATCGCCGTGCTTTCTTCTCTTTCCATTCCTGTCATCACCGGCGACATCTCACTAAGTGATCAGCCGAGAGCCCTCGCCAGGGTGCCTGCACGATTCCAACAGAATGTACGCTTCCTGCAATTGGATATGGAGCATCTCCCGTTCCGGTCCGACTCTCTCCCTTCAATCGTCTGCATAAATACACTGCACGAAACGGACCATCCGCATGATTGTCTTCGCGAAATGATCCGTTCGATCCATCCAGCCGGGCAATTGATGGTGGGCGATTTCAATCGGACGGGATTCGATGTGATGCAGACCATCCATCGATCGGTGTATCACAATGATCACTCCGAGGGAACAATCACTATCGATGAGATAGGGGAAGAGCTTTGTAAGCGATTTGCAACAGTCCGCACCATCGTTACTCCTCTGAACACTACCTATTTAGCAACACAAAAAATATAAGAGGAGATCAAAATTGTCTAATTTGATGATTTATATCTTTTTTTTTGATAACTCAATGACATTGTTTTGCAGAGTTGAGGAATTGATTTTGACTTGCAGAAATTACGTACGTGGCATGGAATAAACGAATCTATGAACCGATGGTCATTCCTTGATGAAGAAATATAATTGACCAAACGATCTCTGGACTATACGTAATAATTGTACATGGTCAGATTATCGATTGATCACCGGAACAACATCAGCATGAAGGGAAGCCAAATATTTTTCCACCGATCGGTTAAACAGTTGGGCGCGTTCGAAATATGCCGAATGCCCGGTCTGTGGTAACAGTTCGTATTCGATACCCGGATGTATAGATGCGGCAGCAACAGCTGCTCCCGGAGGAAACAATAGGTCTTCATTTCCGGCAAGAAACAACATCGGGAGATTCATTTCAGCAAACTTTTCGGGGGCCAGTATGCGGGAATTGTGAATGATCGTCCGTAACGAATCCCGATATGGTGAAGGTGTCATCTCATTAAAATGCCGGTACAAATAATGGAGTGAAGGCTGTTCTTCCGCCATCCGTGAACCCGCGCCGGGAGCAACACCAATTTTTTGTATCCTTTTTTTTTCAAGGTCACTCCGTTCTTTCCATTCATTCAACCGTTCTATCTCGGCATGTTGGATCGCAGAATAATTCAATGTGCCGGCTGTCGAAGCAAAGATCAACGCATGAACACGGGATGGAAACCGACGTGCATATTCCATACAGATCCACCCGCCGAATGATTGCGCTATCAGTGTGACCGATTCCAAACCGAGATGATCAATCAGTGCCGATAGATCATCTTCAAATACTGATAAATGCGGGATCTCCGCAGGTACGGCATTCGGCCAAAATCCTCGATGGGAATATGTGATGCAGGTGAAATGTTGGGAAAAGTAAGGAATCTGCTGCCACCATGAAAGATAATTGCCGCCGAGACCGTGTGAAAATATAAGGGCAGGTCCCTTTCCTGTGACTTCATAATATATTTCACTGCCAGATGTTTTAAGAATTTTTTTCATCGTATTGTCCTTCATAAAGATCGAATGTTCGCTTTCTGCAATTGATTCGTTATCCCGTTTCAAGAGTGATGTCGTATTACCTAATATCCATCTATCACCGGATATCACGTGAAATATAATGACGATAAGATATTTACATTGGTACCTGTAACTTCTACAACACTATGTACAAAGGACCACCCGGACCTAACGGCAGACCCAACAACATCCAAACAATAAGAAGCAGTACCCAAAATATTGTAAAAATGACGGTATACGGAACCATTGTCGAAATGATTGTACCTATACCATAATCCTCATCATACTTTTGAGCAAAGGCGAGAAGCAATGCAAAGTAGCTCATCATGGGTGTAATTAAATTGGTGACCGAATCACCTATTCTAAAAGCTGCCTGTGTTAATGCGGGATGATAGCCGAGCATCATAAACATTGGAATGAACACAGGGGCCATGATTGCCCACTTTGCCGAAGCACTACCCATGAACATATTGATAAAGGCCGACAAAATTACAAACGCAATGATCAGAGGTATCCCGGTAAAGCCGATGTTCTTCAGGAATTGAGCACCGTCAATTGCTAATATTAATCCAAGATTGCTGTACCGAAAAAAGTAAACAAACTGCGCCGCAAAAAATACAAGGACAATGTAGGTGGAAAGTGTTCCCATCGACTTAATGATATGCTTCATGACATCTTTGTCGTTCTTTATCGTTTTCACAATGATGCCGTACACCAAACCCGGCACAAGAAAGAACAGCAGAATACCTGTCACTACTCCATCAAAAAATGGCGAGTGGAGAATATCATTCGTTTCGGGATTTCTGAATAGTCCCTTATCGGGGATGATTGTCAATGCAAGCAGTACGGCGATGATGAACATACTGACGCCTGCCCATTGTAATCCTCTTTTTTCGTTTGGGTTAATCTTTTCAAGAGGTATTTTTTCAGCCTTGCCGTTGTAGGATCCCAATCTCGGCTCGACGATCTTCTCCGTGATCAAGGTTCCGAGTATGACAATCATGATCGCCGAAACAAACGCGAAGTAGAAGTTCACGAGGGCGTTTATTTTCATCTCCGGTTCGATGATGTTCGCTGCTGATTGTGACAGTCCGGCAAGGATGGGGTCTACCGAACCGATGAGGAAATTCGCACCAAATCCTCCGCCCACTCCGCAGAACGCTGCAGCCAAACCTGCCATGGGGTGTCTGCCGAGCGCATGAAAAATAATTGCGCCGAGGGGAACGAGCACAACATACCCCGCCTCGGTGGCGAGATGGGAAAAGATTCCGGCGGTGACAATGCTTCCGGTTATCATCCGTCTCGGCGCGTTGAGCACCAGCGCCTTGATAAGCACCGTGAAAAGGCCGGAACCTTCGGCAAGTCCAATTCCAATCATCACTGCGAGCACTAAACCTAACGGCGGGAAATTCACAAAGTTTGCTGCAATGTTTGTGTACATCCATCGTATTCCGTCACCGCTCAATAAACTGTTTATTTTTATTATTGAACCATCAACCGGATGGACAGCCTGCCAATTCAATACGCCTCCCAGCCATGAAACTATTGCTACCGATAAAGCAAGTAATGCAAATAGTGTGGCGGGATGCGGAAGTTTATTTCCGACTTTCTCGATAAGATCGAGTGACTTGGTAAACATATTTGATGAGAATTGACGAAGGTTCACTGTGTCTCCTGAATAAATAAATATTGTTGCAAACAATAATCCATTTGTGGTGAGGATTACGTTAAAGTATGTCTATCAAAGTGTTTTGTATGGCTGTTGTTGCACCATTGAGCGATGCAGAGATGGAGAAACGGTACCATGTTCATCATCATTCAGCACAGAAATTAACCCGCACACGATCCATCATGCGATCATCACGCCGACAACTTTTATTTCCGAGACGGTAAATCAGGTTCCTCTCTTCGATTCTTTCGCTTGTTTACATGCCATCCCTTTTTAATCGATAGATTGGGAACAGACTCTTTTCCCTCCGAAGATGAGCAAACTGCTCATCCTGAATTATTCCCCACATAGATCCCGGTTCAAGCATAATTACCAGCATGGTTGAAGCAACCTGGGACATAGGAACAATAACATCACCCGGCTGCACTGTCATTACAGATTCCGCTGCTGTTACCGACACTGAGTATTTTGGTTTGTTTTCCATCCATACAGGCTGTACTCTTTCAATGGAGTATGTTTCAATTGTTTTTGATTCCGGCTTCACTATAATTTCCATTGTAACGTTGTGCCGCCGGAGCAGATCAAGAATTTCCGTCTGATGCTTCGGTATGATATATCCCGCCGGTCTGTGTACCGACTTCATTGGTTCGACTTCCGGTGCATTTTTCATCTGCACGAGCGTATCAAGCCCTGTGGCAAGGATCGACATCGGCAATGAAATCGAAACGCCGTGATAACGATAGTCCATCGATATCACAACAGAGTCAGCCGTATTCATGAGTCTCATCCGTTCGGCTGTCATCATGGAACTAATCTCGCCCGTTTGTTGATTGACAAAGCGGAGAAATGCATCGATCGCCGCTGTCTGCTGTTCTGTACGGCGCTTCAGATCGTCGTTACCATTTCGTCCGTTCTTCCCTTCCAGTATAAATGAAAATACTCCTCGAATGGCGAAACTCTGACGGCCGTCGCCTATGCTTGTTGTACTCGGGCGGACGGTATCACCCGGTCCGTCCATCTTCAGATAATTTGAAAACCGTATCTGTTTGTTTGCCAGTTCAGCATTAAGAAAAGGGAACAGCTTTTCATATGCGTAGGTTCTGATCGACAGTGGAACATTCAGATTCGTCGGAGCACCGAATTGCTCATCCACGGCGCGGACGTATCCTGCAGAGAGAAATTCTTTTCGATATGCTGAAAATTCATGCACATCGAGCGTGACATCCGGACGGATACCGGCAACAGCGGCGTGCAGCACCTGGGTTTCCGGTTGTGAAAGTACTGTGTGATCTCGATTCAGGTCTTCGTTATTGGCATTCATCCGCTTTCCGGATTCGTTGCCGTCCGGATTCAAAGACGGAATGATATAAAGATCAAGATTCGGATAGAGATCGGTCTTTGCAGAACTGATGAGTCGGATTACTTCAAGAGCGGCTTCTTTCCCGGACGGTTCATTGCCATGCTGCTGACAGAAAAGAAGAACTTTGATGTTGCGTCGATTTCCGTTTGGAATCACATGGATAAGCGGGATCGGTCTCCCCTGCACCGATCTGCCGATCGTATCGAGAATCAACCTATTGGATTGCGCTGTCAGCTGTTGGATATACGTAAGAAGTTCAACGTGCGAAGTAACTCTTTTGAACCGGTTCCGTTCCAGCGGCGTTCGAGTATCTTCGGCCAGGATGGAGAATGGAAGAAGGAACAAAACAGTTGAAATAGTTATGATATGTCTCTTCATGTCAATGGTATCTATTTTCAATAACTGCTGGAATCAATCGTTGTAGATTCAGAATTTACATTATTACCTTTCGCAATCGCCCGAACTATATTTAGACCAATCCGAGCCGTTGTAACAAGATCTTGCACTGCGATATATTCTTGAAAGGAATGTGCATTTTTAAATCCAACGCCAAGATTCAGCATCGGAATCCCGTTCTTATTCAACACATTGGCATCGCTTCCCCCTGCATATTTCAATGGAGTTGGTTCAAGCCCTGCTTCGCGAATTGCCGCGGAGGCAATACGGATCATTGGACTTTCATCGCTAAACTGATAACCGCCGTATTTTTCCGTAAAGGTAAGGTCAACACTTCCGCCTAATTCTGCTGCTGCAGTGTGAAATGCTTTTGTAATACAGTCGATTTGAAAATGCAATTTTTCTTCATTCGCATTCCTGGTTTCGCCGGTGATTTCCACCAAATCAGGAACAACGTTGATCGACGTTCCCCCATGGATTGTGCCGATATTCATCATCCCGGTCTGATCCCAGCGCCCTAATCTGAGTGCGGCAATTGCCCTGCTCGCAATTTCGATGGCATGGATACCTTTTTCCGGTGAAACCGCCGCATGTGCAGATCGTCCTTTTACCGTCGCACGAAACGAAACTGCCGCAGGTGCTTCAACGATATAATTTCCGGGCGATGCCTGACAATCGAAAACAAATCCGAATGGAGCAGAAAAATCGGACCGTGTAATAAATTTTGCGCCGTGCATGCCGGCTTCTTCGCAGACTGTGCATAATACTTCGATAGGCCCATGCGGAATCTTTTCGTCCTGAAGTGTATTCAGAATTTCGAGGATAATCGCGAGACCAGACCGGTCATCACCGCCGAGGATGGTCGTTCCGTCTGTTGCGATCGTTCCATTGTGCACAACGTGTTTGAGACCCTTTGTTGATTGCACCGTGTCCATATGGGCACAAAGGAGAACAGGCTGCACGTCAACGGTACCGTTCAATCGCGCGTGGATGTTCCCGGTAGTGCCGCCGAACGTCGATCCTGCATCATCCATGCGTGATTCCATTCCAAGAACGGTAAATCTCTGCATCATCTCTTTTGCCACCTCTGATTCTTTTCCATGGATCCCGTCGATGAGACTCAGCTCTAAGAAATTTTGCACAAGGCGATCAGGATGTATCATACTGTTTGTCTTTCAGGGAAAAAACAATTTCCTATTTAACGAGGAGCAGTTTTATCGTTGAATTGCCGATATCGCTGCGGAGCATACATACATAGATCCCGTTCGAGAGAGATGTTCCATCGAATCGATTCCGATATTCACCCGGTCTCATATATCCATCCACAACCGTTTTCACCTTCTGACCAAGGATATTGTAAACAGTGATCGTGATGTGAGATGCTGTTTGAACTGAAAACACTATCTCCGTGGATGGATTAAACGGATTTGGATAACATTGCAGAGTTGGTTTCGCCGGAATGACATTCGAATAACGTTCTACTCCCGTCAACGAACTGATGTAGTGTCCTGCCGCAACCGCCATTTTTTGGAAGTCGTGCCCGGAACCCACAACATCGATCAACTTCCATTGAAAATTCGTGCCGGCATCTTTTCCCTTCTGATAGAAATATCCTGCACGCTGATAGCGGTTCTTTCCCTGCGCATCAGAAAGAGGTTCGACATTCAAATTGGCATCTCGCACCGTATCGGCGGTGCCACGCATGATCACCATTTCACGTGAGACAAAATCGTTCAGCAACTGCGGCGTTACAGACAAGAGCGAATGCTTCACACCCCATGGGAACACAATTGCAGAGTCGGGGGCCGTATACCATCCGGCATTGGCGGATATCGCCCTGCGGATGAGCGGATCGAATGCAAACAACATCATTCTGTGGACAAATTGTGCACCGGCAGAATGTCCCCACAACGTATAGGACGAATCCTTCAGCCAAAAGCCGTTCACCAACTCCCGCTCAATTTCGCTCACCATTGTAAACGCCCACCGTTCGCGAGGATTCAGCGCACCACCGCCGTCGTTACCGGTGAACATATTCCCCTGTGTATATGCATCACCCGACCAATCGGCAGTAGAAAATTCCGGCGCGAAGACGATCCTGCTATTGGCGGCGGCATAATCCATCCATGCCATGCCGTAGCTGATTGCATTCCGGTCCAGTCCGTGCATCGCCGCAATAAGCTGAGAACGCGTTGAAATAGTCGCAGGCAGATACAGATACACCGGGATTTTTTTGAGGGGATACAGTTTTGACGTGAACAGGTATTTTTGCATCGATCCTTTGCTGAACGCCTGCAAAAGCAAAGAATCCTTTTCGTTACCGGATGAAGCGAACACTTTATAAAAAGTGTATTTCGAAGAATATTTTATCAAAAGCACTTTTACTGAATCACCGGTATCAGTGATTGTATCTCCAACTGCAGTGTACGTCCCATTTGATTCGTCGATCGTATACGTAAATATTTTCCACTGCACTTGTTTCCCGGCGTAGGGCGCTGCTGATTTGATATAGGCGATGCTCACCGGTTGAAGCGGCGGTATTTTTTCGATGATGTTCGCCGAGCTCAGCGGTACGGAAGCACAGAGTATGATATACAGCAGTCGTGCAGTCTGTAAACCGGTGAAATGTGTGAATAAACTCACAACCGTACTCCGACTGAGAATACATGGATTGCCGTAAAAACACCGAAGGATGCATAGGCATAATCAACGGTGAATTGAGTCGAGCCGGCATCGATATTCACACCGCCTCCGAATGTCAATCCTTCTTCATCGGTCTGAAAGACATGACCGGCGCGGAGAAACAGCGTACGGGCAAATCCGTATTCCGCTCCGATACTGAAATGCTCGGGATTGTCGATCAAATGCACTCCGTCCACTGCAATAAGCATCGATGTCATATCGGAATCGATGAATCCCTGATGTCCGATCAGAGGCAGGGCGAGTGAAACGCGGTAGCTTGCCGGCAGCGAATACGATTGCGTCGCTAAATTGGATTCTACGACCGGATTGACTTCACTGTTCGGATCAAGATCGACAGTTTTGATCAGATCGCTGCCGTTCATGCGGAGCGCGGGACCAAAATTCTGGAATGCTAATCCCATGGTCAT
>CALRIY020000031.1:0-32061 GCA_943364975.1 Synechococcus sp. UW140 | reverse complement strand
ACAATTTACATAAAGTTACGAGTGTCATTCCCGTCCCCAAGGGATCCCTTTGGGACATGTTTTGGCGGGAATCCATTATAATGGACCCCCGACAGAAACGTTTGGGGGTGACAGAGCTATTTTTGAGATGGTTTCTAATTATGACATTGTCCTCACGAATGAGAGCTGTTTTGCAGTAAGTACGGACAATATATATGTAATGTGCCGCTCTTCGTTTTAGAGGATGTTGCAAGAGTATAATCATAAGCAGAATTCCCATTCGATCACTCAAATCAATTCACAATAAGAAAGGAAACATCTATGACATTCATCAAAAGATTGACCAGCGGTATTCAGACGCAGGGTTCCATTGCAAGATATGCCGCGGCACTGATGGCGGCAGTTGCGAGCTTTCTGATGATTCCGCTGACAGCGATGCAGTTCACCAATGAAGTGAACTGGACCGTGTTCGACTTCATCGCAGCATGGGTCTTATTATATGGAGCCGGAATGACGTACAAATTGGTCGCGCGCCGGTTCGAATCCTCCTCGTTCCGTTTTGGGGTCGGGCTTGCTGTCGGGACAACTCTTCTCGTTACATGGATCAATCTTGCCGTCGGCATCATCGGAAGTGAGAATAACCCGGCCAACGACTTGTATTTCGGTGTCATCCTTGTTGGATTGTCGGGGGCTGTTATGTCTCGCTTTCGCCCTCAGGGTTTGGCGAGCACGATGTATGCCATGGCACTTGCTCAATTTCTTGTTCCGATCATTGCATTGATGATTTGGAGACCGGACTTTGGCCCCGGCGTCATCAAAGTACTTATACTGAATGGGTTTTTCGTTATCCTGTATATCGGATCGGCAATGTTGTTCCGATCTTCCGTAATGATGTCGTCGGACAAAATCAGCACTGGATCATACGGTGAACGT
The DNA here is from genome assembly GCA_943364975.1 of Synechococcus sp. UW140. GTDB lineage: Bacteria > Bacteroidota > Ignavibacteria > UBA10030 > UBA8401 > UBA8401. The sequence continues at coordinate 31,149 of CALRIY020000031.1, read as the reverse complement.
TGATAAACTCATGAAGAACAAAGTGTGAAAAAGAGACGGTTCGTTCGTGTACGTCAAACACGATGAATGAAAAAGGCATCCTCTCGGATGCCTTTTGTCTTAACAGATCGATCTGTGGATCAATGCCATTCAATTGAACGCATTACACCGGAGTGACAACATAGCGTCACTTGGCTATCTCCATGAGTTCATGATCGGCTTTGATACAGAGCCACCAACGCTGCGCCGATCGCTTGTGAGAGTTCTCCCAGTGCTGCAGGGACAATGTTAATGCGTCCGCGCTGTGCCGGCCAAACGTACGGTTCCATTGTTTCCTTCACAAGCTTCAAATAACGGGATCGGAACTCTTCGGTCGTTGATTCAGGATCCATCAGTCCTCCACCGATCACGACGAATTCCGCATCAAGCACCATCGTCAGCGTTGCTACAAGCAGTCCCATCGCCTTCGCCTGGAAATCAAAGATCTCAACTGCGAGCGGATCACCATTCTGTGCCAGTCCGCGCAGCGTCAGAGCTTTTTCTTTTGCACTCAGCGGAGAAGTTGCCAGCGGATGGGTTGGATACTTCTCCAGTTTTTCTGTCAAAAGGTACGGAAGACCGGAGATGGTCGTGTAGACTTCGATACAACCCCAGTTGCGTCCGCACCCGCAGGGATATGCTTTTGTTTCAAGAAGATGCAGCGGTGCCGGAATGTGTGCACCCTCCATGCCGGCAAGTGTGTCCCCATCCAACGGCAAACCGCGGGAATCGATAAAGGCGCATCCCAGTCCGGAACCGGGGGCCAGCATGATCACCGAACTTTTTTTGTTTCCGCGTACGTGTTGCGCTTCGGCCACACCGCCGTAGTTGCCGTCATTCCCGACGGCAAGTGGTATTGCACGTCCCGCACGTTTGGATAATGCATTGCTGTAATCCGTATTTACATCCCATCCTTCAAAGACGGCGGGGAGATTGGCCGGTTTGTCCATCACTCCGTATCGTTTGAATGTTCCCGGCATTGCAACACCGACACCGGCTACCTGATCCCACGTGAGATTGTTCAATTGCAGATATTGGCTGATCCCTTCCATCCAACCTTCAACGACCGCCGCCGGACCGGATTGAGAGTTCGTTGATTTCTGCAATAACTTTGTTGATATCGTCGTGCCGTCTTCCCAGACACCGCCTGTTTTTGATGTGGTTGCTCCGCAGTCTGTACCGATATACACTTGGCGTTTTCCGCTCATGGTTTCATCCTCAGTTGATTCAATAATGATTGTTCGATGATATTTTTCCTTCAGAGACAAAGTAATCAAGTTTTCATTCTTACGCAGTAACAAAAATGTATTGTGGAACGGAAGATGCAAACTGAAAAGAGTATCTTGTCTTATTTAGGAAGCGGATTTCATACTCAATGTTTATGGATCAATATTATCAATTCAAGGAGCCGCAGTTATCAAATTAATAACCGGATGATCTCAGTTTAAAATAACCGGCATGAATTATCGAAATTATCGATCCGGACTATGGCATGTAATATGTATGATATACACCGGCGAAGTATCGATCTGAGATCACAGCTAAATCTGCAACGCCGATCATCATCATACCGGATGAATCATCAATGACTCGAACGGTAAAATTCTAATCTTCAATTCGTATGACAGACAGAAAACAGAATCTAATAATGACATTCTTCTCCGTTACACTATTCGTCCTTTTAGCCTGTTCCCAGGATGAAGTAACTGCACCGGAAAAAAATCCTGCAGCAGTCGATACCGCCGCTGCTCTGACCGCGTCGTCGGTGATCCTTTCTATGGGGACAGGATTCAATCTGGGAAATACGTTCGACCTTGCGGCCAATCCGACGACTCTTAGCAGCATTCAGCCGATCATCGATCTGTATTACAGTGCAGGACTTCGACATATACGGATCCCCGTCACCTGGCGAGATGGTTTCAGCGGGAATACATTGGCCAATACTTCAGGTGCGGTTAATTATCAACATCCGCGTTTTATTCAATTGAAAGCTGTCATTGATTATGCCCTGCAAAAGAAGATGATCGTCGTGATCAACGCACATCATGAGCACTGGCTGAAGGATAATTATAACGGCTCGCCCGCTCATGATTCAATCTTCACAAAAATGTGGAGAGATATTGCTGTCTATTATAGAGAGTATCCGGAGCAACTCGTTTTTGAGGTCCTGAATGAACCGTCTGGAATGTTCGGGGATTGGAGCGGGGGATTCCCACCGAACGATCAGTTTGCATTGGAAGCGACGCGCCATATCAACAATGTCGGATGGAAGGCGATCCGCGAGACCGGCGGAAAGAATTCGACGAGGGTCATTATGCTTTCAACGAACGGCATGGGAAATCATTCACAGATCGAAGAAGTGTTCCCGAACAAAGCCGCTCTGCCTGGCGGGGGGTCGGATCAGTATATCGCCATCCAGGTCCATACCTATGACCCGTGGTCCTTTTGCGGTGAGAACGGAAGCAATGCATCGTGGCCGGGAGCAAACTCATTGGTCAGCGGCATTACGAAGGTCGCCGCCCATTCAAAACTGCTCGGCGTTCCGGTCAATTACGGCGAGTTCGGTGTCGGACGGGCTTCCAATGTCGCAGAACGCAATACGGATCTCGTCCGCGGTTACTATCGCACGATGCGTCTTGCCATCCTCAACGAAAAGATGTCCGCAACATTCTGGGATGACCGGGGATGGTTTGGACTGATCACTAAAGACGGTACGGGCGCATACACATTCCTCTACAATATCATACCGACGGTGATGGCGCCGTAGAGGCTCTCCATCATCGTCAGGGGAAGTCTTATCTGCGGGGACGTATCTGAATGGTTGTATGGATAAACTCTTTATCGCTTCTGTCACGTGAACCATTGAATTGACCTTTCTCGTTCCCGCTCCTCTTTCTGCACGGTAACATCTGCCGCTTCGCATACACTCAGAAAAGATCGAGTCGTTCTACAGATCAATAGATGCGGATTAACTATTCTTTCATCCTTTTGGTCGATAGTTTATCGTGATTATCGAAGGTAATATCCCTAAGTATAATATTACATTATTCAGTACTGAATGACAGGAACTGAAAGAAGTACTACACAATAATATCCTGGGAGGATGAACGATGAGAGATCATAAAAATCAATCATGGTTCGATGCATGTTCAGCATGTGCACTAGAATGTGAATCTTGTATCACCGGCTGCGTAGAGTTGAATGACAAGAGCCATGCGCTGTGTATTGCTCTTTGCCGTGACTGCGCTGACATTTGTTCATTATGCGCCAGGTTTGTCGCCCGCGGATCATCATGGAGTGAAGCTTTGTGTAAACTTTGTGTCGATCTTTGTAACGCATGTGCTGCAGAATGTGAAAAACATTCAATGCATGATTGCTGTAAAAAGTGTGTTGAAGCCTGTAAAAAATGTGCAGCGGAATGCAGTTCCATGAGCAAAAAAAGTTAAGCCATTAGGTGTTCACACAGATCCGGCATAATCATCTGTGGAACGGTGGAACGGAAATGGTGTACCATTTCGGATTCATAAAATAAAGGTGAGGGAACCAACTTCATTCACCATGAGGTCCATTGAACTGAATTTCAAATTTATGAAAACTCTCAAATATTCAATAATGATCATGGCGTTGTTAGCAGTCTGCCTTCCTTCCATATCCTCAGCGAAATCCAACATGAAGAAGCATGATCATGATATGGTAAAATTGATGGGGACACCGACGGTGGACGCTGCCGTGGAAGGCGTACAGATGAAAGTGTGGATCATGTCGCAGAAACAGCACAAAAAATTGATGAAAAAGAATAAGAGCAAAATGATGGGTCATGAAATGAACGATATGAATCATGACGGTATGAAAATGAAAGATTCCGGCGCGTCGAAACATAAGGATATGAAGGGTATGGACCATGGCAGTATGGGGATGGACAAAGCCGCAAAAGAAGCGATGATGTCAGGAACACATCACATGATGCTTGATGTAAAAGATGCGGCAAGCGGAAAAGGGCTCAAAGTATCAACAGCCATGCTCATGATCGTATCGCCGTCAAAGATGAGTTCAAATGTCGACCTTCATGCAATGATGGATCACTTTGGAAACGGACTCAAGCTCGATGAAAAAGGAACGTACACAATGACCGTTCATATCGTCGTCGACGGGGTCTCAAAAAAGAAAGACTTCCAATATACAGTGAAATAGTCCGGAATGATCAATATTCAGAGCTTGATGGCATAAGAACGTCATTGATTGAAAACAGAAGAATTTTGGGTATGGAATACATAATAGGATGAAATGACCGTGCATAATACAATCGACGCAATTAAAGAAATGGTTCTCAAGACCAATTCGATCAATGAAAGCAATAAAACAAAACTTCTTGACCTCCTGGAAACGTTAAAGCCCGAAATGGTAAGATTGTCAGTCGATCAGGCAGACCAGGCAAAACATGTTGCAGAATATATCAAGCGTTCCACAGAAGAAGCGTTGCGGCAGCAGAAAGACACTGCCCTGTTGAAGATGCATAATGATGGATTGCTGGAATCCGTCAGAAGTTTTGAAGTATCTCATCCTCTATTGGTTGAAAATGTCAATTATATTGCAACCGTTTTGGCAAAAATGGGGATCTGAAATTGAAAAAGGAGAAATATGACCATGGGAAATACTCGGCAGGATCACGAAAGTCATAAAACGCCGGATCATAAGAATACTTCCGAGAAACAGTCACCGTATTGGAAACGGGCGCATCACGATGTCCGCTTCTGGTTCATGGTGATACTCATGCTCGTCACGATGGTGTTCTATGTAATGAGTGATAATTTTGCATTGCTCTGACGCGGATGGAGAAATGACGGGTGATGGAACAACAGAAGAATAACAATGCCGCCTTGAAGGGCGGCGTTGTTGTTTGGAACATACCGGCGCAGATCGCCGTTGTTCGTAAGATATTTAGGGAACAACATTGATCCTCTTTTTGGTTTCATCCCCCGGTGCTTGTCCGCCTCAGGCGGACTTGCCCGCCAAAGGCGGACTAGTCCGAAGGACTCTTTCTGTGCGGCGAGGTATGAATTCACTTCACCGTTACTTGATGGTGGTGGACAGATTCTCTACATTAACACAACCGGAGGCATTATGCTCATTCATATCACCACTGCGTCACCGCCATATAAGGTCAGCCAATCAACAGCCAATGAGGAATTGAAAAAACGAATGGCTGTACGGCCTGCCGTTGCGCGGCTGATCGATGCTGCGTCCCAGCATTCGGGAATTGAATCCCGGTATGTGGTCGTCCCCGATGCCGAGCAGTCACCGGAAGAGAAATTCTATTCCTCCGATTCCGGTGCTGTCACCCCGGACACAAAGACCCGCATGATGCTCTATGAGCGTTGGTCAAAGATCCTCGCCAAACAGGCAGTGGAACAGCTTCTTGCCGAAACTTCTTGTGATCCATTATCCATCCGCAGAGTGATCACAATATCGTGTACGGGATTTTATGCGCCGGGACTCGATTATTATTTGATGAATGAATTCCATCTTTCATCTTCGCTTCAGCGGACGCATATCGGATTCATGGGATGTGCCGCGGCTCTGGTTGGATTTACTTCAGTTCTGGAAGCACTGAACAGTGCTGAAGCGGAGAAGAGTACAACACTTGTTGTTGCGGTCGAGTTGTGCAGCATCCACCTGCAAACGGAACCGACGCGCGATAATATCCTGGCGAATATGATCTTTGCCGACGGCTGTGCTGCTGCATTATTTTCCAACTCATCAGGATTCCAACCTCGGCTGCGTCTGGTGCGGACCCATTCACACCTGTTCCCGAATTCAGCAGAATTTATGGGCTGGAAAATAGGGAACACCGGATTTGAGATGATGCTTTCCTCGGAGCTGCCAAGAATAATCCTTGAAGAGGCAATTCCCGTAATCAATGCTCTTCTTGTAAAGAACGGAATCGAGCGGTCTTCCATTCGGCATTGGGTGCTGCATCCCGGCGGCCGGGCGATCCTGGACTCATTGCAGACCGGTTTGAAATTAACCGATGAAGAAATGCTCCCATCGCGGACCATCCTGAAGAATTATGGGAATATGTCGTCGGCATCGATCCTTTTTGTCCTGAAGGAACTCCTCGACACCCGCCCGATCGCTACCGATGAATACGTCTGTGCGATCGCATTCGGTCCTGGACTGACCATGGAAGTTGCATTCCTTCAGGGTGCGTAATGTTCTTTAGGCGAAGCACGGAAAAGGAGATCATGGATGATTTTTCGATCCAGGATACACGGCTGACGGATGCGCTCAAAGAATTGGATGTCATTAATAGGTTCCTGGGAGGGAATGCCGTCTCACGAAGAGGGATATCCTTCTTGATGGATCAGATCCCGGAGCAGGGAACTCTTTCTATTTTGGATGTCGGATCCGGAGGAAGCGATCTTACGGCTTCAATCACCGCGGGAGATCGAACGGTCTCAGTGACTTCGCTGGACATTAATTTTGGCGCATGCAGATATTCCCACGAATCATATCCCGGCATTACAGTGATCAATGGATCGGTCTTCAATTTACCATTCAAAGAACGATCCTTTGATATCGTTCACGTTTCACTCTTTCTGCATCATTTCACTGCTGACGAATTGAAGGTGATCATTGTTGCGTTGTATCGCATCAGCAGGCATGGAGTGGTGATCAATGACCTCCGCCGTTCTTTGTTCGCCTATATTGGTATCGCTGTATTGACGCGATTATTTTCCCGGAGCGAGATGGTAAAAAATGACGGACCCATTTCGGTGCGCCGGGGGTTTGTGCTGGAAGAATTAAAACAAGTATGTTCTCAAATCCCATCCGCAGCCTGTTCCATTCGGCGGATGTGGGCATTCCGGTGGTGCGTCACAATCCATAAAGAACATGCCTCACAATGATTTTGATGTTGTCATTGTCGGCGGTGGACCGGCCGGTTCCACCGCAGGAACATATCTTGCCCGGATGGGTTTCTCCGTCTGCATCATTGAAAAGAAGGAATTCCCGCGGGAAGTGCTGTGCGGCGAATTCCTTTCGCGGGAAGTGTTGGATATCCTCACCGATCTAGGGCTGCACGAAGAATTCCTTCTTCTGAAACCAAATCCGATATCGACATTTAGATTATGTCCTGAATCGCCTACAACATTCTCTTCACCGCTTCCATTTATGGGGTATGGACTGAAGCGGGGTGCCTTCGATTCATTGTTGTTGCGATCCGCTCGCAATGCCGGAGTTGAGGTTATCCAGCCGGCTTTCGCCGATCGGATCGATCGGACCGGGTCGGGATATGAAGTGAATGTGGCAGGAGGGAATTCGGCAGGAACGGTCCGATGCCAATTCCTCATTACGGCCTATGGTAAAAATAGCGCATTCGATAACACTCTCCGCTCCAACCCTCCGCAGCGCACGTCATCGCTCAATGGCATCAAATTCCATGTACCGAAACATCTGTTCACAGATTATCCGGCTGACGAGATTCGGATCTTTACGACCGATGCACTCTATTGCGGTGTGAATGTCGTGAATGAAGAGACTGTCACGGTGTGCTTCCTTGAGAAGCGTTCCCGTGAAGACCTCCATCCTCGCGAACGGCTGGCGGATCTGATCAGAACAAATCGTCATTTCCGCAGCGTGGTGCATCAGGATTTTTCCGCCGCCATCGGATCATTTCCCATCTACGGGGCAAGCAGTATTTACTTCGGGAAAAAATCACTGACGGAGAACGGGATCATGATGATAGGCGATGCTGCGCGAATGATCGCACCTCTTGCCGGCGATGGAATCGGCATGGCGATGCAATGCGGAAAATTGGTGGCCGAATCGATCGAAGAAGGGAGGAGAAATAACCTTTGTATCGAAGAATTACCGGACCGGTATTCTCTCCGGTGGAGTTCAGCATTCCGCCGGCGCCTGTGGACAGCCGGCATGGTTCAGAAACTGTTCCTGACTAACATGGGAAGAACGCTCAGCACGGCAGTTCTTGAAGTATTTCCGGGAGTGCTTCATACAATGATAAATCAAACAAGGGGATGATCCGTTCATGGTTTAACCCGACAAAGGATCATAGCGGAGCAAAATCGAGGTGTTTTATTTATGGTTGAACGTGATCCCGTCATCCTGATCCAAGCCGCAGGGGCGGGTTGCCGCAGAAAACGTTCCTCATGAAATTTGAATTTATTCAAGAAACGACAAACAGAAACGGCATCCTTGAGGATGCCGTTTCTGTTTGAGTGCCCGGGACTCGGCAAAGTGTTACTGCGAATTTGATCGTTGTTAAGGAGATGAAATACTGATGCAAATTGTAATCGTAAGATAATCGTAATTGCCTAAGTGGTTGATGCTGCTCGGGTTATTGCGGTTTCTTACGATTACGATCTTAAAATCAAATCCTTTCATTGACAAAAATATTATCCGGAAATATTATAATAAAACGGATAGAATTATCTTGATGTCATCATCTTAGTCGTTGCTTTTATCCTTACCCATTTCTAATTTCCCAGCGATTTATTGTAATGGAAAATCTGCAAAAACAAGAGATAAATATTTGTTGGCGTCTCCACTTGCCAGCCGTATTATCCAATATTCCATTCTTTGATGCTTTTAATAGTAGGAGTTTATCATGAATATTCCATTTTCTAAAGAGCAGTTTATTGATGTAATAGTTCAATACAACAATTTTATTTGGCCATTTCAAATTATTCTTGTATTGCTAGCGTTCTGTGTAATTTATTCTTTGTTTAAGAATGGGAATCGATCAAATCAGTTTATCTCTCTAATTGTTTCTTTTTTTTGGATCTGGATTGGTATCGTATATCATCTACTGCATTTTACGTCAATTAATCCGGCAGCCTACGCATTCGGCACATTCAATATTCTTGAAGGGATATTGTTTTTTTATTATGGCTTTGTCAAATCGTCACTCTCATTCAAATTAGATTTGAATGTGTATGGATACACAGGAGCAATCCTAATAGTCTATGGATTGATTATATATCCGATTCTGGGATTTTATCTTGGCCATGTGTATCCTGAATCTCCAACATTTGGTTTGCCATGCCCAACGACAATATTTACATTTGGAATAATACTTTTCACAAATAAGCACATACCCGTACCGCTTCTCATAATTCCATTTGTATGGTCTATTATTGGTTTTTTTGCTGCATTGAATTTTGGAATCACAGAAGATATTGGCCTTCTAGTGGCGGGACTTTTTGGCACCGTACTTTTGGTTATTAGAAATAGATCAATTAAACAGGAATAATTGCAACCAATCCTGGGAATATATCATTCCATCGTAAAGTATATTTACAGCCGTTGATTGAATGCGAACTATCTTTTTATATGTTCAAACTTATTTTAAAAACACCTAACAAAATTAAAGGGAAAAAATGAATCTATTAACCGATCAATTACAAAATAGTCAACAGTCTAAGATATTTAATCAACAATATAAATATTTACCGTATTTCACAAATATGATTATCATACCAGCTGTGTTTGTAATAATGCTTAACTCAGTGGCGGTATCTCAAACATCTGTGCCATTCGTATTCAACATTAATGATCAATTTGATGTTTCACACACAGAAAGTGAATATCTTGGCCATATTACAATAATAATCGGCAGCAATAAAGACGGGAGCGAGTTTAACCCTATTTGGTCCAAAGCAATACACGATACTCTCGGTGTTAGAATCAATAATTCTAAAATAAATATCGTGCCTGTTGCAGATGTATCAAGTGTTTCTTTCTTTTTTAAGGGTTTTGTAAAGAGCAAATTTCGTGACGAACGGAAAGATGCAGTGCTTTTAGATTGGGAAGGATTCTTTTCTAACGCTTATCAATTTGAAAATGGTGCCAGTAATATTATAATTCTTGATAAAAGTGGAAACCTTGTTTATAAAACCAACGGTAAAGCCCTGGATAATGAAAAATTGAAAATAATTTGTAGTAAAATTATCAATCTCGATAAGTTATCACAATAACGTCAATTTGAGATATTTCAAGAAATAGGGGCTTTCATTGTTTTTGGCTGGTCGAACAATCCGCTGGATAGTATGAGACATTATGGAATTCGAAAGAGTCTTTGGGATTCTATTTCTATAGGATTGATGCGGTCAGCACGGCTGATCCTCAGAAGCGGTTCACGCAGCTGAAGAAGATGATGCTTTTGAAATGAGCCTCAGGTTTCGATCGGTAGGTGAGTCCCGCAGATGCTTCTACTTCCATGAAGGCCGAGGAAGCGGTCGAAGCAGGATCGACGAAGTGTTTTCTGAAATTGTTTTTGGGTTTTTACGATGCCACTCTCACGAGTGGCATTTTTGTTTTTGAAATCGTAAATCGTAATTCAAGTGCTTGCTATTATTCCAGTAGAAAATACCTTTACGATTTTACGATTATGATTTGAGGATGAGCAGCGTGAAGAAAAGTTCAGAGTGTGTGCCCGGGTTTAAAATAAAAGTGCCCCAATTCTTTCGAAAAGGGGCACCCCGTGCCCGGGACTGGGGGCAAGCAGTCTGCGAAATTGATCATTGTTAAGGAGATGAAATACTGATCCAGATCGTAATCGTAAGATAATCGTAATTCCTTAAATGGCTGATACTGCTTGGGTTATTGCGGTTTCTTACGATTACGATTGTTTTAACATATTTCGGCAAGAGGATCTAATTGAGTGGATAGTAGTAACAATAATAATAATTCGGAAGATTTTATTTTATATCTCAAGGAAATTGGGGAAATCGTTATTGTATATTGGGTCTGGAATTGCTAAATAAAGCACAAAACATAACGACTAAGGTGATGGTTTTGGAATGCTTACCTTAACCTCTGAATCGCTCACGCGTGAAAGAGTTTTTATTGTTCCCTATCATAGAACTTTAGACTGTTGACAACCGGCAACAGAGTCATTTTATTAGATTCAGATTGGCAACCTGACTGCTGGTTCCAAAGGAACACCGTTGGTGCAGGCAGGCGTTCACCCATATCTCGTCTAACGCTGTGGTAAACGTAAAAGGCTTACGTTCCTTAAAATAAAACATTTTTAACACTCCCACTTGTTTCAATTGATTTTTGTAAATCAATGAATTTATTTTGGAAGGTCAAAACAACAAGGTTTTTCATAATTGCTGAAAAACTAAGAAGCTATTAAAACTTGGGAATGTGGGGGAATACTCTTATTTTGTCCGCATGATCTCAGAATCAATTCTTCTTCAGTACCACGCGTCAGTTGCATCGTTGAATAAGAACGATATGTTGTTTCAGCAGGGGGACTCTGCAACGTCGTTCTACATTGTAAAGTCGGGAAAGATCAAGATGTCCAACTACAGCGAGGATGGACGGGAATTTGTGCAGGGATATTTTACCGACGGACAAAGCTTCGGCGAACCACCGTTTTTTTCCAAAGGAACGTATCCCGCTTCGGCGATCGCAATTGACAAAAGCGATGTCTGGAAAATAGTTCACGAAGATTTTCTGCAGCTGCTGAAGAATAATTTTGATCTCCATCTCGAATTGATGCAAACGCTCTGCAACCGCCTTGTCTATAAATCCACGATGTTATCAGAACTGGCGATCGAAGAGGCGGAGCACAGACTGCTGACGCTTATCCGCTATCTTGTGGACCACGAAACAAATTACGGCAAATCGTACGTTATACTTCCGTTTACCCGCCAGCAGCTTGCCGATATGACCGGTCTGCGTGTAGAGACCGTGATCCGCTCTATTAAATCCCTCGAACAAAAACGCCAGTTGGAGATCGATACCGACGGGAAGATCATCTGTAAACAGATTTCTAAGTAAAACCTCATATTATTGGAATATTGAAGCATTGGATCGTTGATTCATGGAACAATGATTCAATATCTCAATTTGATAGAAATCCCCTCCCGAAAGCAGTTCCATCAAGAAATTATGTGTCGTTATGATGTAGGTCATAAGCATCTATACCCTCCGTACGCCTATATTGCCCCCGTCAAATTCACCACCGTTTGAAAAGGGGACCGTATGACAGCTGAACAGATTCAAACCCTCAGTATTAAAGACATTGTTTCACTCAATTTTCATGCTGCCGTTGTTTTTGAAAAATACTCGTTGGATTTTTGCTGCAGGGGGGCGAAAACCATCCAGGACGCCTGCCGGGAAAAACAGATCAATGCCAGTTCAATCATCGAAGAACTTTCTGTGCTCGGTCAAGAAGGCGATCCCTCCGGAATGCGGTTTACGGAATGGGAACCGGATTTCCTCATCAACTACATCATTCAAAATCACCACTCGTACGTTTCAAAAATGATCCCAGTGCTGTATACGCACACACAAAAGATCGCCGTTGTGCATGGCGCCAATCATCCCGAACTACTGGAGATCGCGCGGCATTTTGAGACCGTTGCGCTGGAATTGAAACGCCATATGATGAAGGAAGAGGATATTCTCTTTCCGTACATCAACGAACTGCAGTCTGCAAAGAAAACAGAGAGTCCGGGCCGCCGGCCGCACTTTGGTTCCGTTCAGAATCCTATTCGAATGATGGAGGCGGAACACCAGTTGGCTGGGGACGAACTGTATGCGATCCGCTCACTCAGCAATAATTATACGGTGCCGGAAGACGGATGTACGACATATAGAGTGACGTACCAAGAGCTGCAGGATTTTGAGCTGGATCTGCATCGCCACGTGCATCTGGAGAATAATATTCTGTTTCCGATGGCAGTGAAGCTGGAGCAGGAACTGCTCCACTAATAATTTCCGCAGAACATTCACCATCACCCAAACGTATGGCCGATAAATACTCGCTGAAAGTTCCGGATGTAGAATTTTGGAAGAACCTCGTTCCATGCCAGATCGGCTGCCCCATCCACACCGATGCGGGACGGTATGTGCAGCAGATCGGCGAAGGAAAATTCAAAGAAGCATATCTCACCGCCCGTTCCCCGAACCCATTCGCCAGCGTGTGCGGACGTGTCTGCGCTGCGCCGTGCGAGGATTGGTGCCGCCGCGGCAAGATCGACGCGCCCGTGTCGATCCGAGCATTGAAACGATTCGTCACGGATAAATACGGAATTGAATCGCTTGAACCGGACACCGTCAATGCGCTTCTGGACGGCGCTTCCGATGCGGGAAACAAATGGCAGTGGCATCTGCCGATGCAGAATGAACAACGGAAGAACATCGTTAAGAATAAAAAAGTGGCGGTCGTTGGTTCCGGTCCTGCCGGCGTTTCTTGCGCGCACGATCTTGCGTTGATGGGATACAGCGTCACAATTTTTGAAGCAACCGGTGTAGGCGGCGGGATGCTGCGTCACGGCATTCCGGAATACCGTTTGTCGCGGACACTGATCGACAAAGAGATCGACAAAGTGCGATCGCTCGGCGTGGAAATAAAGTACAACACTCCGCTCACCGAAAAGCTTGGACTCAAGGAATTAAAGAAACAGGGATTCGACGCGGTCTTCATCTCCGTCGGTACGCAAAAAGGACGCGACCTGAATATTGAAGGGTCGAATCTGGACGGCGTGGTGAAGGCGATCGATTATCTGCTGAACGTGAACAACGGATACCGTGTGAATCTCGGCAAAAAAGTGCTGGTGATCGGAGGTGGATTTGTTGCGTTCGATGCCGCCCGCTCCGCACTGCGCACCATGCCGGAATCGGATACGACCATTCACGAAGCGGTGGATGCCGCCCGCGTTGCACGCCGCTCCGGTGCGGAGGAAGTGCACATTGCCAGTCTTGAATCGTTCGCGGAGATGCCGGTGCTTCGTTCCGTGCAAGGATACGAAGAATTCGAAGAGGCGCAGCGCGAAGGTGTTGTGTTCCATCCGCAGCGCGGTCCGAAACGCTTTGTGGGGGAGAACGGAAAACTGAAAAGCGTTGAATTCATCGGCGTGAAACGGACATACGACGAGAACGGAAAGTTCAATCCGCAGTTTGATGAGTCTTTAACGGAACGGTTCGAGGTGGATACGGTGATCCTCGCGATCGGACAAAAAACGGACCTTTCATTCATAGCCCCGTCGGATAAAGTGGAGATCTCGCCGGCCGGTTTCCTGAAGATCAATCCCGAAACATTGGAAACAACCGCTCCCGGCATCTTCGCCGGCGGAGATGCAGCATTCGGTCCCCGCAATATCATTGAGGCAGTTGCCAACGGAAAGAAAGCGGCCCTTTCCATCGACGAATTCCTGAACGCGCGGAAAGCGACCACCACATTCGATCTTTCCATTGAAAAGATCCCGACTGCCCGATTCACCCGTCCGGAAGATTTTGAACAGATTAAACGCGAAGCACCTCCGACGATCGATCTGAAGCGGCGCACCGGAATCTCCGAAGTGGAATCGACCTACACCGAAGCGCAGGCGCTGCGGCAGGCGGAACGCTGTTTGTCGTGTCACGTGCAGACCATCTACGATGCGGATAAGTGCGTGATGTGCAACCGCTGTGTGGATGTCTGCCCGGAATATTGTCTGAAACTCGTTCCGCTGGCCGAGCTGGATATTGATGAAACGATGAAGCGGCAGCTGCTTGACCATTACAGTATCGATCCGTATGCACCGGCGTCGGCAATGATCAAGGATGATGAGACCTGCATCCGCTGCGGTTTGTGTGCGGTGCGCTGTCCGACCGATGCAATGACGATGGAAGTGTTCTATTACGAGGAACACGAGCAATTTAAATAGTATCAAATCAAAAACGAATAAATCGTTGTCATTGCGAGTCCCGACGATGTTGGTCGGGACGAAGTTCCGCTTTTTAGAATCCCGCCATGGCGGAATCCAAAAAGCGGGACAATCTGAAACACTAAAGAAAGATTGCCACATCGTCCTCAAAAACAGGACTCCTCGCAATGACAAGACGTTTTTGAGGCTAGTTTAATATAACCCAAAGGAATCGCTATGGAAGAAAAGGTACCACCACACGATCATCACCACGGGACAGAAGACCAGACAAAATCCCGTCGGGAATTTTTGCATCAGCTCGGCCTCGGCAGTCTTGTTCTCGGCGCCGGCGCGGTGGGATTTCAAACCATCCGCTCGCTTGTGCCGAATGTACTGTATGAATCGGAGCAGAAGTTCAAGATCGGACTTCCGTCGCAGCTCTCTGAAGGGGTGACGTTCATTGAAGACAAGCAGCTGTACATCTTCAAAGAAGGGAAGTCGTTCTTTTCCATCTCCGCTTCCTGCACGCATCTAGGATGCACAGTGAAGCACACAAAACTGAATCAGCCGAAAGAAGTAGAGATCGGCGGTGAAATGAAAACGATCACGTCCGAATTTCACTGTCCGTGTCATGGATCGAAATACTATGCGGATGGAACGAACTATTCCGGACCGGCGCCGCGTCCGTTGAAATGGTTCAAGCTGGAACTCTCTCCCGACGACGGTCAGCTGATCGCGGATATGGGGAACGAAGTAGAACAAAATTTTCGATTAACAGTCTGACCAATCGTACTGCGTACCGGAGTAGAGCATGCACCTTATCAACCAGCTACAGACCGTCTATAAAAAACTGACATGGACGTGGAATCCCGGAAGCGAAAAAGAGGCGGGAGACGCCATCGTGAAGAACGTTCTGCTGCATGCGTTCCCGAACAAAGTGAGCAAAGGGAGCTTGTCGTGGCAGTATTCCATGTATCTCGGCACGATCTCGTTCGTTCTCTTTCTGATCCTTGTCGTTACCGGCGTCATTCTGATGTTCCTCTACGTTCCCTCCGTGGAACGCGCGTACTCTTCCGTCAAGGATATTGAATTCGTCGTTTCGTTCGGATGGCTGCTTCGGTCCATGCATCGCATTGCCGCTCACTTGATGGTAGCGGTAGTCTTTCTGCATATGGTCCGTGTGTTTCTGACCGGCGCATACAAGAACGGCAAAGCGGTCGGTTCCAACCGTCCGCTGAACTGGATCATCGGTATCGGACTGCTGCTGATGACGCTGCTTCTTTCCTTTACCGGATATCTGCTGCCGTGGGATCAGCTGGCCTATTGGGCGATCACTGTCGGAACAAATATTGCGAGTTCTGCTCCGGTGGTTGGAGACAAAATCCGGTTCTTTCTGCTCGGCGGAAATTCCATCGATCAAAATGCATTGATCCGTTTCTATGTGCTCCACGTCTTCTTCCTTCCGATGGTCGTTGTGTTCCTGTTTGTCTGGCACATGTGGAGGATCCGGAAAGACGGCGGTCTTGCTATTGTGGATCAGGAAGCATTGTCGCAGAAGCCGGAGAAAATACTTCCGGTAAAATCCAAAACGTATTCGCTGCTCGGCATCACGAACGGCACGAGTGTACATGTGCAGACGACGATGACGAACGAGGAGGAGAACAGCGTTTCATCCGTGCCGCATCTTACCCGCCGTCTCTGGCTGGTAACGCTCGGAACGACTCTCGTCACAGTCATTCTCTCCATTATCTTCCGCGCGCCATTGGAAGCAGCGGCAAATCCGGCAGTCACACCGAATCCGGCAAAAGCGCCGTGGTATTTTCTCTGGCTGCAGGAGATCGTCACCATTTCGACGATCCCGCTCGGTTTCATAACCATCAACGGCGCACTCATCGGCGGGATTATTCTTCCCACACTGATGATCGGTCTTGCAGTGTGGTGGCCGTACCGCGATCCGTCCGGACTGAACAGCGTCGGCACATGGTTCGCACCCGAACGGAAAAAACAGAATATGGTTTTCATCACCATCTGTCTCTTCATCATCATCTTTACGATCATCGGAACATTCCTGCGCGGTCCGTACTGGAACTTCTACTTCCCGTGGGAATCCTGGCCGACGATGCCGGTAAAATATTAATACGACCCGGAAAGGTATTGGAATGAATCACAAAACAATGAAACAAAAATTGGATTTCGTCATGAAGGACCGGTTGTATGTTTCGATTGCCGGCATCCTCTTCCTGCTGGTGACCGGATTCATTTTCTATGACTACTTCACACCGGAATGGAAAGAGTATCAGGCGGAATTTTCGGATGTGGTAGCGGAAAAATTCGGCGAAGAACGGGCTGCCTCCATTCCCGCCGGTCTCCGCCAAACGTTTGTGAAGGATCTGAACAGTGCCGACCGCTGCATTACCTGTCATCAGGCGATGGAGTGGAAAGGATTGGAGAATGTCGAGAATCCGTACAAAACGCATCCGGCTGAGATCCTGAAGGCGCATCCTATCAGCAAATTCGGCTGCACCACGTGTCATTCCGGACAAGGATACGCGACCGATATGAACTCGGCGCACGGTTTCTCGGAGCATTGGGAAGATCCGCTGCTCGGTAAAGAACTCGCTGAATTCTATGTGGTGAGCAATAAAAAGGCGATGATGCAGGTGAACTGCAACAAATGTCACCGCTTTGAAAAAGAGACCAAAGGAATGGAAGTTCTGAACCGCGCAAAACAGATCGTGAACGAGAAAGGATGCCGCGCCTGCCACGTGATCAACGGACGGGGCGGTACAGTAGGGCCAGACCTGACCTTTGAAGGAGACAAATCTCCCGAGCAGTTCAGTTTTGAACGGATCAAAGGATTCGCCTCGATGTTTGCCTGGCACACGGCGCACTTCAAAAATCCGAAAGAGCTTGTCGGCGAGACGATCATGCCGAACTTCAATTTCACTTCATCAGATGCCCAGTCGCTGGCGCTGCTGGTGATGAGCTGGAAGAAAACGAAACTCCCGATCGAATACATCCCGTCGAATAATTTCAAAGATGTGCCGACCAAAGAAGAGATCGAAAAAGAGGAACGGATGAAGAACGGTCCGGGCGCCTTCTTTGTTCAAAAGAACTGTTTCACCTGTCATTCCGTCTCCACGCTCGGCATTGAAGCCGCCGCGCAGATCGGTCCGGACCTTGCCATGGCTGTAGAAGATGTGCAATCCCGCTTCGGCCGGACGCTGGATGATTTCCTGATGAAGCCGACCGGAACGATGGACGTTGTTCTTTCGACGATGATCCCGCTGACGAAGGAAGAACGGCTGGAAGCGATCGAGAAATTACGCTACGCTTATGAATTAAAGAAAAAAGAGAAACAGGCTGTAAAAAAATAAACCGTATCACTGTTCCACAAACTCAAAGGAGTACTTGTATGAAGCTCTCACACACCGCAACACTGATCGTTCTTGCCGCGCTGGTTCTGCTTATTGGCTGCGGTGACGACAAGAAGGGACGTTCCGGCACACGCTCCGACGTTCAAGAAGCGGCACAAAAGGTCTATGTCGCTCCCGGCGATCTGGATGAATATTATTTCTTCGCCTCCGGCGGACATTCGGGTCAGGTCTATATCTATGGAATTCCTTCGATGCGGCATCTTTCCACCATTCCTGTCTTCGCTCCGTATCCGGCAACAGGATATGGTTTCGATAAGGAATCAAAAGAAATGCTCGGCGAATATACCTGGGGTGATGTTCACCATCCGGCGCTGAGCGAAACGGACGGCGATTATGACGGCCGCTGGCTGTTCGTGAACGATAATGCGAACAACAGGGTTGCACGGATCGATCTCCGAGACTTCAAGACGAAACAAATTCTCGGACCGATCGCCAATATCTCCGGCAACCATGGATCTACATTCGTCACGGAAAATTCGGAATATCTTCTTTCCGCATCCCGTTTCTCCATTCCGCTTCCCAAAGGACGCGTAGAAAAACTGGAAGAATATGCCACAAAATATAACGGTGTTGTCAGTGCGGTGAAGGTCGATCCGAAGAGCGGAAATATGACCATGGGATGGCAGATCCTGATGCCGCCGTTCAACTATGACCTCGGCGATGCAGGAAAAGGACCGAGCGATGGCTGGGCGTTCTGGACCTGCTACAACAGCGAACGGGCCATCGGCAAACTGGAAGTGACCTCAACACAAAAGGACCGCGACTATATCGCTGCTGTGAACTGGAGAAAAGTTGATGAAGCGTTAGCGGCAGGAAAAGCAAAGATGGTGGACGGAATTAAAATGCTCGATCCGAAAACGGCAGAAGGAATTGTCTATTTGCTGCCGATCGCAAAATCGCCGCACGGCGTTGATGTGAGCCCGGACGGCAAATACATCGTCGGCAGCGGAAAACTGCAGAGCATCACCACTGTCTTCAATATTGAAAAGATCAAAACAGCGATCGATAAAAAAGACTTCACGGGAAGTGAAGATGGCATTCCGGTATTGAACTATGATGCTGTGAAAGATGCTGAGATCAACGTGGGTCTTGGTCCGCTGCACACGCAATTCGACGGCGACGGCAATGCATACACTTCGCTGTTTGTAGAAAGCGCCGTGGCAAAATGGAAACTCGGTACATGGGAAGTGGTGGATAAAGTTCCGGTTGCATATAACATCGGACATCTTTGCGCCGCCGAAGGGGACACGAAGAGTCCTGACGGAAAATATCTCGTCGCACTGAATAAACTGTCGCATGGCCGTCATTTGAGCGTCGGTCCGTCGCAGCCGGAAGCATCGCAGCTGATCGATCTCGGCGGAGAGAAAATGTCCGTGCTGGTGGATGCATTCACCGAACCGGAACCGCACAATGCGCAGATGATCAAAGCGGACAAACTGCATCCGATCGAAGTCTATCCGAAAGAAGAGAATAAGAATCCGAAAGCGATCTGGGATGTGAAAGATGCGAAGATCGTACGGAACGGAAAGAACGTCGAAGTCTATATGGTGATGGTCCGCTCCAGCTTTGAACCGTACAAGATCGAAGTGAACAAAGGGGACAACGTCACGATCCATATGACGAACATTGAACAGACCACCGACGAGCTGCACGGACTCGGTATTCTGGAATACAACATCAACGTGGTCGTCGATCCGGGCGAAACGAAGACTGTTGAGTTCGTTGCTAAAAAATCGGGCGTGTTCGCCTTCTATTGCACCAACTTCTGCTCGGCGCTTCATCAGGAAATGCAGGGATATCTGCTTGTAAAATAGTTTCAACGGCATCGGGACGGAGTGATTCCGTCTCGATGCATCTATATTAGGAGTGATCATGGAGAGATATCTGGCAAAAGCGAACTCGTTCTTTGAAATTTCATTGGATATGCGGAGCCGTGTGTTGATCTTTCTGGCTGCGCTGATGATCCTGCCATCCTTTTTTACGCCAATGTGGAAAATGACGCTCTATTCCAATCAGTTCCCGGACGGATTGGTGCTGAACATCTTCTCCTACAAACTGGAGGGGGGAAAGACGCCGAACCAGGACGATCTGAAAGAGATCAATTCCCTGAACCATTACATCGGTATGCGTCCATTGATCGATGACGACTTCACGGAATTCAAATGGATCCCGTTCGTCTTCGGAGGAGTGATGCTGCTCTCGCTGCGGGTGATTGTGATGGGAAAAATGTCGAAGCTGGTGGACCTGTTCGTGATGTTTGCGTACTTCGGTCTCTTCTCGCTCTGGAGTTTCTATTTTAAAATGTACGTCTACGGTCATGAACTTGATCCGACGGCGGCGATCAAAGTACCTCCGTTCACACCGCCGATGTTTGGTCATCAAACCATGGCGAATTTTGAAGTGTATACATATCCTTCCACAGCATCATATTTTATGGCGGGCGTGCCGATCTTGTTATTGCTCGCCATGTGGTTATCACGAAAATCGTGGCTGGCTGAACAGAAGTAACGTATGAAATTCCCTGCACCGGTCATAACGCGCGAACATGGATCCTGGGCAGTACTGTTTGTGCCGATGATCATCGGTATCTCCACCGCCGGAACAGTTTCAATGAACAATCTCTTCCTTGCGCTGTCCGCGCTCGGCGTTTTTATGAGCTATGTTCCTGTGCACACCATTCTGCGTGAAATAAGCGGATTGCCGCAGGGGAAAGAAAAACTTTCAGCATCCATCTTCTGGGGACCGATCTATCTCTCTATTGGACTTATCAGTATCATTCCGCTCTTTGTGCAAGGATATGCTCATTTGCTGACGTTTGCTGTGTTCGGCGCAGCATCGTTCTTCGGTAATTATTTTCTCACGCTTCGCGGACAAAAATCGATCCTTAGTGATCTGACTGCTGTTGCCGGATTGACACTCAGTGCTCCCAGCGCATATTACATTGCTTCCGGCTCGCTGGATGCGAATGCGGCGATCCTCTGGCTGTTGACCACGCTTTTCTTTGGCTGCAGCGTTTTTTATGTTCACCTGAAGATCAGGGTTTTAGCATTGAAGAAGACGCACATTCCTCTGGTTGAACGGCTATCACTCGGAAGTTTGAACATTGTCTATCATGTGATCGTAATCAGTATTGTTGCAGTGTTATCACTCTATAACTATACACCCCGCACTGCTGCGCTGGCATTTCTGCCGATGGCGCTCCATGCGATCTATGGAACGCTGAAACTTCGTAGCACGGTAAAATTCAAAAACCTCGGCTTCCTGCTGCTGGGCCATTCCTTCGTGTTCTGCCTTCTGCTGGTCCTTCTATGGTCGTAAACGGACGAACATATTGGTTCATTCTCCTGATCTGTTCCTCTTCCGTCTCTGCTCAAGAGTCGCTGCAATCCCGTATCGACCGCGCACTTCCCGGGGATACGGTGTTGGTGGAAGGGGGAAAGTATACGGAGAATATTGTCATTTCTGTTCCGTTGCATCTGATCGGCCGAAACAATCCTGTCATTCAGGGGACGGGAAAAGGTAGTATCATCACGATCCTTGCTCCATCCTGCACTGTTGCCGGTTTCACAGTCCTGCATAGCGGCAGCATGCTGGTGAATGAAGATGCCGGCATCCTTGTCAAGTCGGACCGCAATACGATCCGTAACAATACGCTGACCGACATCCTCTTCGGCATTTATCTGATGCAGTCCGATTCGAATCATGTCGCACAGAATTCCATCGTTGGCCGGTCGACGGTCGATCAGGGCGCGCGGGGAAGCGGAGTACATCTCTGGAACTCCAACTACAATATTTTGGAACATAATACAATCTCCGAAACGCGCGACGGGTTCTATATTCAAAATGCGAATCACACGCTCATTCAGGACAACGAAGTGTTCCATCTTCGCTATGGTCTGCATTATATGTATGCGGATTCGAACACGTTCCTGCGCAATACGTTCCGGGACAATGTTGCCGGCGCCGCGATCATGTTCACCCGCGGCATTGTGATGAAGCATAACATCTTTCTGCGCAACCGCGGCTTCGCGTCGTACGGCATGCTGCTGCAGGATTGTCATTATTCCATCGCCGATTCGAATATCATTTCGGATAACGTGATCGGCATCTTCTTTGAATCTTCCACCAATAATCTGTTCCGGAACAACATCATTGCGCGCAACGATCTTGGTTTGGAAATGTTCCAGAATTCCATCAACAATACGTTCACAGAAAACAACTTCATCGATAATCTGAATCCGCTCACCATCGTCGGAAAAAAAACGGAGTCGCACTGGAGCCTGAACGGCAAAGGAAATTACTGGAGTTCGTATACAGGATTCGATCTTGATCAGGACGGGATCGGCGATGTGCCGATGAAGATCGAGAATGTTTTTTCCTACCTGGAAGGAAAGAATGATAACGTACGGCTCTATTTATACAGCCCCGCCTCACAAGCGCTGGCGGTCTCTGCAAAAGCATTTCCCATTTTGGATATTTCCGGAGAGCGGGATGAGCATCCGTTGATGCAGCCGGTGCCGCTGCACTGGTTCCGCACAGCGGTGAATACAGGGGGAGCTCAGACATTTTCCTCGAACAATGCGTCATTTGTGGCATGGGCGATACCGGTCCTCTTTTCTATTTGGATCGCGTTCCTGTTCCGTGGACGGAAAGTACGAACATCATGATCACTGTAGAACATCTTACCAAGCAATTCGGAACATTCACAGCCGTGAACGACGTGTCGTTCACCGTACAACCGGGAGAAGTGTTTGCGTTCCTCGGTCCAAATGGCAGCGGGAAAACTACCACGCTGAAATCGATCGTCGGACTGACCCTGCCGACGTCAGGAACGATCCGGGTGAATGGTTACGACATTCACACACACGGAAAAGAGGCGAAGCAATGCGTCGGATATCTGCCGCAGCGGGTAATCTTTCCGGAAACGCTCACCGCGCGCGAAGTGGTCCGTTTTTACAGTTCATTGCGGAATATCTCCAAATCTGTCGCCGATGAGGCGCTGGCGAATGCCGGATTCAATGGATTTTCCGATAAGCCGGTGCATGAATTCTCCGGCGGCATGATCCAGCGGCTGGGGATGACGGTGATCGCGGTTCCGGATTCACCGATTCTGCTGCTGGATGAACCGACGGCGAATCTCGATCCGCAGGGGGTGAAGCAGTTCCGGGATTTCATTCTGCAGCAAAAAGAAAAAGGGAAGACGATCATCTTCTCCACGCATCTGCTGGCAGAAGCGGAACAGCTGGCCGACCGGGTTGCAATTTTTGTATCGGGAAAACTCGTCGCTCTTGAATCGATCGGCAATCTGCGCACAACATTCCTGAAAGAAGGAACCATCGAAGATTTGTATCTCCATTATGTAGGGAATTCACACTATGAAAAACATTAGTTTTATTGCATCTGCACTTTTCACAATATTATTGCACTCATGCGGACCGAAAGAAATAGTTCCGGTGGAACTCTTCCCGGAAGATGAATGCGCAACTTGCCGCATGGCGGTTTCCAGTCCGGAGTTTGCATCGGAGATTATCAACGTGGACGGCACCGTGGTGAAGTTCGACGATCTGCGCTGCTTTGAAAATTACCGAAAAACACATCCGCCGCAGGAATTTGCAGCGATCTTTGTGAGGGATTACGACTCCAAACAATGGATGCCGTTCGGCAAAAGCATTGTCATTCAAACCGGGATCGAAACGCCGATGGGATCGGGACAGATCGCCGTGGCAAGTCAGCAGCGTGCGCAGGAATTGAAAACGCAGTATCCCGCCGACATAGCGGCAATGGAAGGGGACGCGTGCTGCGCGCCGAAATAATGGGAGCAACAATGATCAATACAACACTCATATCCCGTATCGCACGTCAGGAACTGCTGGTGAACATCCGCAACAAGTGGACGATCATCTTCGCCGGTGTGTTCGGACTGCTGATCGTCGGGATCTCGTACATCGGCATTATGGCCGAAGGATTTTCCGGTATGCAGAATTTTACCCGCACATCGGCAAGCATGCTGAATCTGGTTCTGTATATCGTGCCACTTGTTGCGCTCATTATGGGAACGCTCAGCTTTACCAGCGACCGCGGGACGACGGAGCTTCTCTTTTCACAGCCGGTCTTCCGCAGCGAAGTGCTGCTGGGAAAGATCCTCGGTCTGTTCTATTCTCTCTCGCTTTCCATGCTGGCCGGATTTCTGGTTGCGGGAGGAATTATTCTTTCGGTGACCGGCGAGGAAGGGATGCTTCAGTACGGTATCTTCGTTTTGCTCTCACTGCTCCTCGCATTGGTATTTCTTGTCGTTGCCGTCGTGATCGCCACTGCCAACAAACGAAAATCGCGCTCATTCGGGATCGCATTGTTTGCCTGGTTTTTTTTCGTTCTTTTTTATGATCTGATCGTCCTCGGCATTTCGCTCTTCTTCAAAGGGCAGACGGCAAATTACATTTTGTTCCTGTCGCTGTTCGGTAATCCGGTCGACATGGTCCGGGTAGCGTCGTTGATCATTCTGGATAATGTTTCCATCTTTGGCGCTGCCGGCGCTGCATTGCTTCGCTTTCTCGGCGGAAGCGTTCTGAGCGTGGTGTTGCTGGTGAGTGCCTTAGTATTGTGGATCGGAATACCACTGGCATTTTCACGGCATCTGTTGAATAAGCAGGATATATAACAACAAAATGTTCTCATGAAACGATTGCCGCTCATTGTTCCGGTACTGGCTCTGTTCACACTGTACGTGTTGAGCAGTCCTATTATTTGGGCGACCTATTATGTGTATCAGGACTATATCGCCGATGAGTTTTGTGTGAACAAACAAAACCCGGATTGCTGCGGAAAGTGTTACATCAACGAAGTGGAGGATGAACAGCCGGCGAATACATTGCCGAGAATTGAGGTCCGGACGCCGGAACTTATGTCGTTCGTCATGCTGAAACTAAAATTCCATCCGGCATTATTCCGCATTCCTATTTCTTTCACATCGATCTGCAGCGGCGATGTATCCATTGGCTTTCCCCGGCATCCATTCCATCCTCCGGAATTCTACCATTCCATATAACAGAAACAACCATTACAATTTCTCTGCTGCGGCAGAATTGCTCTCTATTATTTTTTTAGAAAAGGGATTGCCATGTATTTCATGAAAAAAATATGGCCGGTGCTCCTCTGTACCGGACTGCTGTTTATTGGATGTACAGAAGAAGAAAACTCGGCTGCCACGCCTGCCCCAGCGGATCCGGTTGTTGGATTAACAAAGATTTCTGAAGGGTACGCGGTTGGCGCTGGAATAAAAGTACAACTGTGGTCCAAATCATCTCTCATGACCGGGTATAATTCGGTGAGAATTGCCCTGATTGATTCAGCAAAAGGGTCCTACATCACCGATGCACAAGTGCAAGTGATGCCGATGATGGATATGGGGACGATGAAACATTCTGCGCCGGTGGAAAATCCGTCGGATGACAAAGCAGTGAATAGTCTCTTCCAATGTCAGATGATCTTCATCATGTCGTCGATGGGGGGAACATGGACTGCTGATGTTACCGTGCTCAACAAGGGAACCGGAGCATCGGGGAAAGCATCGCTTGCGTTTGCCGTTGCTGATCCTGCCGTACCCTGCATGCGATCGATTACGGCAAAGAATGACAGCGCAAAATTATTCGTTAGTTTTCTCCAACCGTCTGCTCCGAAACTTGGCGTGAATGATTGTGAGATCACCATCCATCGAAAAGCATCGATGATGAGTTATCCTGCCGATTCCGGCTACACGGTGATTGTTACGCCGGAAATGCCGTCGATGGGACACGGTTCACCGAACAATGTGAATCCGGTCCACGTTGGGAACGGACATTACCACGGGAAAGTGAACTTCACGATGACCGGCGACTGGAGGATCAATCTCGACATCTATAAGAACGGCACTGTTGTTGATACGACCATGTATTTT
This sequence comes from Synechococcus sp. UW140, assembly GCA_943364975.1. Lineage (GTDB taxonomy): Bacteria > Bacteroidota > Ignavibacteria > UBA10030 > UBA8401 > UBA8401. The sequence continues at coordinate 5,104 of CALRIY020000031.1, read as the reverse complement.
GATGTAACACTGTAACGGAGCGTGCGGGGATAGGAACATCGTCCGATCTCCGCACTGATAACATCATGAAAAAATGTTTTCTTTTCTTTCTCTTCCTTACCATTGCCGCGGCAGAGGAATCGGACACAACGAAAGTGTACCAACTGCAGCACGTGATCATTCTGCGGCAGACCGAGCAGCACGATGCGGCGATCGATTTCTATCGGGCGAACAGTGCGGCAACCACCGAAGAGATCCTTGCCCGTTCTCAAAGCGTGCAGATGATCCGCCGGGGAAATTATGGACTGGAGCCGAGTATCCGCGGATTCTCGGCGGGACAGATCAGCCTTACGATCGACGGGATGCATATCCACGGCGCCTGTACGGATAAAATGGATCCTGTGACGATCTACGTGGAGCCGCAGAATCTCTACAGCATCGATGTTTCCGCCGGCGCCGGAGGTTTGGCTTTCGGTTCGTCACCGGGCGGAGCTGTGAATATGCGGCTTGCCGCACCGACCTATGCAACGACATTTTCTTCTGCCGGATCGGGCTTTCAATCCTCGTCTCGCTCGTTCAACGGAAATTTCTCTCTCAATTCCGGAACGGAGAATATAGCACTGCTGGTCAGCGGAGTCTACAGGAAGAGCGGGAATTACACTGCTGCGAATGGAATGGAGATACTGTTCTCCTTGTATGAGAAATCAAATCTTTCCATGTCCGGCGCTTTTAAACCATCGGCAGGAGAGGAAATTCGTGCCGATGTGCTTTTTGATGACGGCTGGAACATCGGCTATCCTTCGCTGACGATGGATGCCGGTTATGCAAAAGCGCGGATGTATTCGATGTCATACCACCGGTCGTTTGCGGACAATATGATCTCGACCGTAGCCGCCAAAGTGTACGGAAATGCCGTTACGCATTTTATGGATGATACCCGCCGGCCTTCCGTGCCGATGCATATGGATATGCCGGGCTGGAGTTCCACGTACGGCGGATTTGTAAATACTGTTCTTGTCCCCGCCGAGCACCATGTGACCACTCTCCGTGCCGAGATCTATCGAACAACAGTCCGGGCAGAGATGACGATGTATCCTGCCGGCGGTACGCCGATGTTCATGCTGACGCTTCCGGATGCCCGGCGCTGGACGACGGCACTCTATGTGAACGATGTTTGGAACATTGCGAAGAGCTATGTTCTTTCGTTTGCCGCACGGAGCGAGAATGTCGTGTCCAATGTTACTTCCGAACTCGGACGCCGGCAATTGACCGTCTTTGGATACAATACAGAGAACGCCGACCGACGTCCTATGCTGAGCGGAAGTATCACGTTAACGAAGCAGTTGCGAGAGGAGATGGATGCGTCGTTCACTGCAGGATATGCGGAACGGGTGCCGTCCCTGAATGAAGCATATGGATTCTATTTCTATAACCGGTTTGATGGATATGATTATGTCGGTGATCCGGGGCTTGGCAACGAGCGGTCCCTGCAGGCGGAAGCAACGATCCGTCATCAAACGGAATTTCTGCAGATCTCTGCAACGGGATTTGTCAACCGGATCAATGGATATATCGATGGTGCGGTCGATGCACCGTTGAGCGCGATGACGATCGGTGCACACGGGGTGAAGCGGTTTCAAAATCTTCCGTATGCGTTGATGCGAGGAATGGAAGTATTGATGCTGCTCCATCCACAAGAACAATTGGAAATAGTTTCTACGCTAAAATATGTGCGCGGAACGGATGATTCGAATGTCCCGCTGCAGCTGATCCCTCCGCTGAAACTGCTTTCCTCCGTCCGTTACCGTCTGCAATCAATGATGGTTCAGGTTGAGGGAGAATATGCTTCGCCGCAATATCGAGTGAGAGCATCGGTTGGAGAGAGCATAACACCATCGTATTTTCTTTCCCATCTTCGCATGAGCTATGCCGTACCGTTCCAGGAGATACAATGTGCCCTGCACGGGGGGATCGAAAATCTTTTTGATACGCAGTACCGCGATCATTTGGATTGGGGTAACATTCCGCGTCCGGGCAGGAATTATTACGCATCCGTAACTTTTTCTCGATGATATGATCAGCCGTCATCCAAAGTGAATATATCCTACCATCGGTCTTGGGATAGCCGTGTGCATTGGTCCTGTTATAGCGCCTTTTCTCATGCCAGAGATGATCAACAAAACCGGTCATTTCGACCGGAATGGGGCAGAAGTGACCGTAGAATGCCTTGAGTGTAATGTGATCAAAAATAATACTATTTTATCAACACAATACTCTGAAAGCCAATACCATCGTGTCTCCCTTTTCACTTCCATCGCTGATAGCGTTCGCAATAAACATATCACTTGTTATCATTGTGGTGTTAGATAACCCGAAGAGTCATGCACACAGACTCTTCGGGTTAGTAATATTATGCTTTGCACTTTGGAATGTCGCTGATATCATTGTTATAAATAGCTCAACGCGTGAAATTGCGGCGATTGGCACAATGATCATTGTTGTTGTATTCTTATTTGCATCGACTTTTTTTCTTCTTTTGTCTTTTTCCTTTCCCCTGTCAATTCATTCACGATTTGATCGTTTTCCCGCCCGGCTTGTCTTTTTGGTCCTTCCGCTCATATTCTCATTCCTTTCAGGAATTCAAATTTTTCAACCAATAGTGTTGCAACGATTTGATGGGATACATGTAAATTTTTATTATGTCAATATGTTTGGGGGTATACTGAATGGAGCTCTGTATGCAACCGTATTTGCCCATATCGTTTGGGGCATCAGGAATCTTCTCGTTCAATTACAAGCTTCGTCAGAGCGAACACAACGGGTTCAAATTATTTTTGTTCTCTTTGGTACAATTGGGTTTGCGCTTCTCCTCATCTCACTGAATGTAGGTCGTGAATACCACAATATATATTTTTTTGCTTCCCGGGCATTGTTCGTATCGATAAGTCTATTTTTTGCATTTGTAGTCCTTGGGAATAGAATTCTGATTCTCAGAAGAATTGGCAAGCAGGGAATCGCATATTCAACCGTTACGGCCTTAGTGTTTGGGTTTTATCTCATTATTATAAAAAATATAACAGAGGTCATCGGAGAGCGATTCAAGATGACCTCACTGGTATTTGATATTCTTGTAATAATAATACTCTCCTTTATTTTTAGACCCCTGGTAAATCGGGTTGAATCACTCATTGAGCATATCTTTTCCCAAAACATATTTCGTTATAGACAAAAATTTATTCGGTTTTCACGCGAAGCCTTCCAACTGTCCAGCATGACTGATTTTACTCAGGCAGTAACAGTTTTCTTAAAGGAAGCGTTAATGCTCTCTCGAGCTGAAATATTGATAGATCCTGATGGTTCCGGACAATTTAGGGGTGTCAATAATTCACAGAACATACTTTTGAATGACGGCGCAATTCCCGTATTCTCTGCAGGCGAACAAAAATTGTATGAAGTAAAAGACGTACTGCAAAAGTGCTCTGTGGTTAATCGGCAATACCTACAAAATTATGATGGTGGTTATATAATACCACTTCACGCCGATAAAGGAATAATGGGAATATTAGTGACTGGACCAACTGCATCAGGAAAAGACTATACAAATGAAGAAACTGAATTTTTAACAATCTTTTCAAATTCTATTTCCGTTGTTGTCGAGCGGAATGTTTTGATGGAAAAAGTCCGAGCCGACGAGATTCGTGCTGCACAGATGGAAAAACTTGCTGCGCTCGGCCGATTGACAGCCGGCATTGCCCATGAGTTCCGTAATCCACTCAACATTATTGCAACATCCGCTCAGACTATTTTGCGTAATCCTGACGCTGTTGATATTCACAGAGAAACTGGAAAATATATTCTTGAAGAGACGAATAGACTCAGCGATACTGTCGATGCATTTCTTCAATTCGCAAAACCGCACTCGCCTATATGGGAAACAGTGTATCTCGATGAGATATTTAATAATGTTATTCGATCACTCCAGTTTCGATCGAATGAAAAGAATATTACAATTGTGAAGAATATTTCATCATCATTGAAAGAAATAGTTTCGTCGCCGCACCATCTTGAGCGCAGTTTGACAAATGTAGGATTAAATGCAATTGAATCAATGAGTAACAATGGAATCCTGACAATGATAGCACAGCAGAAAAATGAGAATGCCATCATCATTGAGATTCGCGATACCGGACCGGGAATACCATTGGAGTATCACGATAAAATATTTGACCCATTTTTTACAACAAAAAAGACCGGGACAGGTTTGGGATTATCAATTGTCTATATGATGGTACATTCGATGAAAGGTATCGTTACCTTTAAATCGGATAATACCGGAACAATATTTATCATAGAATTACCGATTGACGGAAGTAAACGATGAAAAATGTATCGCTCCTTATTGTGGATGACGAAGAGAAAACTCGCCGTATTCTTCAAATCAATCTTCAAAAGTCATATACCCTACATTTAGCGGGGAATGGTCGTGAGGCACTAAAAATATTACAGTCAAATACGATTGATATCGTGCTTACGGATCTGAAGATGCCTGATATTGACGGAACGGAAGTTCTAAGGGAAGCACAAAAAAATGTTCATCCAATTCCTGTCATTATCATGACTGCGTATGGCACCATTGAGAATGCGGTCGCAATGATGAAACACGGTGCATTTGATTACATTGTAAAGCCTGTGAATCTTGATCAGCTTGATGCGGCATTACATCGTGCTGTACAACATGTACAACTGATTCAAGAAAATATACAACTACGAACGCAGTTGCGTGCAATTGAAGCGATGTCGAATATACTCACGGCAAATGCAAAAATGCAGGAGGTGTTGAAGTCTGTTGAGCAGGTGGCATCAACAAATTATAGTGTGCTCATTGAAGGGGAAACAGGTACAGGGAAGGAGCTCATAGCTCATGCTGTGCACAATTCGAGTCCACGGGCGGCACAGGCATTTATTGCGGTGAATTGTGGAGCAATACCTCGTGAATTGCTGGAAAGCGAATTCTTCGGAAGTGAACGCGGTGCATTTACCGGTGCACATAACCGTCACATTGGAAAATTTGAACAAGCGAATCATGGCACACTCTTTCTTGATGAGATTGGTGAATTGCCACTTG
>CALRIY020000030.1:0-32471 GCA_943364975.1 Synechococcus sp. UW140 | reverse complement strand
TTTATTATTATCCATGGTCTTCCGCTTTCAATAGATCATTGAATTGCAATGTGCACATCGACTCCCCCTTCATTCGTTGAAGAGCCGGGAATGCGTGAACCCCCTTCGTCCGGGGCGATCTTGGTATATCGGTAGAACAAGGAAGCTGTCACTCGGGACGACAGCACATAGCGTACGCGCGGTTCCATCTGTGTCCGTGTGGAACCTTCTCCCGGCGTCCCTTTGGTATTGAATGTTGTCCCTTTCACATCATACGTTGTCCGGGAATTCTTCGCCATGGAATAGGTGAAGCTGACATCGATATCATTCTGCAGGCTCAACCCGAAGAGGGGGATCTCAAATCCGGTCTTGGAGAAACTGGCGGAGACGGACATATCATTGCCGACCGTCTCGACGATATTCTTTGATGCAGGAGTCAAGTCGTAGGAAACATTCGAACCGTACCGGACATTCGCACTCATCGTCCCCTTCAGCACTTCCTTAAATGAGAAACTCATCCCGGCCAGCGGAGAAAATGCGTAGGTGATCCGCTGCGATTCCGTGATATTCCCGCCGCTCGAACTTCCTTTGAACACTTTGGAATAGCTGGATTGATACGCATGATCAAGACTGACATGTGTGGCCCAGCTTTTAAAGAGACTCAACTGTTCCAGCCCATCCCAGCGGAACGAATAGTTCACTCTCGGCAGCATATCCCCGAATACTGTCTTCAGAATCGGAAGCGACTCAAATCCTTCTTCGAATGCCTGCGCCAGTTTCTGGTCCTGATTCGGCGAGGCAGCATTCGGAACGAGTTCCTGATATCGTTTCCCGACCTGTTCGATGCCGCTCTTGAACATGGAGAAGATGAATGTGGGAGGCATGGTAAAGAAAGAACGCTCGATCGATCCGCCGGTGGCGACACTGATGATGGTTGTACGTCCCGTAATGGAATCCGCTTTCATCGACTGTGTCCTGGAATAGTTCCATCCGAGATTCCAGTTCAGATCGACACGTGCGCCGGTCCAGAGATCACGGCTCGTCCGGAAGGTCAGTTTGTTATTCTGCGAGAATGCGTCGGACAGGTTCCCGCCGCGCGCTCTGATCTGTTTATCCGCATCGGTCGAGAATCCGATGAACGGGAACTGCGGTTTCAGAAAGACATCAGTGATGTTCGCTGCCGGGACGGAGACCAAACCGAGCTGATATGCGCGGGTAGGACCGTATGCTCTCTCCCCTTTTTGGATATACGGAACACGTCCGAAGAAATTCGCGAAGCCCGGACGGCCGGGCACGCCGCCGTTGGATGATGAATTCGACTGCGTAAAGCTGATATTGATCTTATCATAATCGAGGAACGGAGTCTTGATCAGGATCCGCGCAAAACCGATGAGTCCTTCTCCGGGAGGTTTCGGTGCAGCAGATTGTGTCGTGTCGCCCTCCGCTAAAGGTTTGGACGACGGTTCGGACTGCGGTTCGCCGGAAGGAGTATCTTCGTCCTCGCGATCGCCTCTTCCGCGGGAGGGTGCGGGGAGCGATTGCGGCTGTTCCGGAGTTGTACTCGGTGCCGGGAACCATGTATCGACGAATGCTTTCAGACTGAAATCTGCGGTGAACGAAATGCTGTTCCCCCATCCGGTCGAAATCCCAAGATCTCCCTGCTGCAGACTGTTCATCCAGCGGTATCCGACATTGTACCGCATGGAGTATGTGATGTATTTGCTCAGGTCGAACATCGTCGGAACGCGCGGCTTCGTATTGAGCGTGAATGTCTGATTGTAGGAATTGTCGTAACCGAAATTCATGAACCTGTCCTGCATGAAGATCTGGTTCATGATCTGGCTGAAATTGCGCTGGCGGCCGTACGGATCGAGTTCCAAATGGACCATGGAACTGGCGATATCCACCGAATAATCGCCGGAGAGATTGATCAGTCCGTTCTCCGTCAGTTTCCACGCGAAAGCGAAATTCCTCGCAGACGAAAGACCGCGGATCGGTTCGGTATCCTTATTCTGACTCCGCAGCCGCTCGTTCGTGCGCGAGCGGTTGATGTTAAATCCGGTGGAAAAATTCTGGATGGGATTATAGAACAGCTGCAGCTCGCGGAATTCCTCAAAGAAGAAGAGGTTCTCAAAGAAACCGAACGGCTGAATGAAGTCGGTCCCGTCGAATGCGTGCGCATAACTGATCCTCGCGTTCCACTGCCAGGAGGTCCTTGCCGTGGTGGTGGGATTCCGCTGACTCGAAGTGGTATAGGTGAATCCGTAATTGATCTTATTGAACAGGTCGCGGAAGAACCAATTCTGCACCGGCACGCTGAATTTAAACTGCGGAACAGAATACGTATCCGAGGTCGAAAGGGTCTGTGCTTCCGAAAGGATCCTCTCTTTTTCCGCCTCGCCCTGTTCCGCAGAACCGGTCTTCTGCGTTACGAATTCTTTGCGCTGGTCCGCCGCTTTCGTCACGACAATATCCGAACCGGGCAGATATTGCGGTGTGGAGATCTGTTCCGAGTGCGAATAGCTGAACGGAAGCTGAGTTCCGGCCCACTCCTGCGGCAGGAACCGCTCGAAAGCGAAGGACGAGGAGAAGTTCCAATTCGTTGAGGTGACGCGACTGCCGAATCTGCTCTCGAGATTGTGGAAATAGGGATCGACCTTGCTGTAGGTAAAGCCCATCGTTCCGAAATCCGCCAATTTCACATTGGTGCTGACGCTGTACGCCCAGCCGGGAGTGTCATCCACATCCGCAAGACGAAGTTCGTTCACCCAGACCTGTCCCGTTATTCGGCGCGGCGAGGTCTTGTTCACAGGATTCTCGACACCGATAGAGATGAAAGTGATCCTTGTCAGCGTCGGGTTTCCGAGAACGGAATAAGTGGCCCCCTCCGGTCCGTTCGGAACTCCCTTCACCGCACGGATTCCGGTCGTATCCCTTCCCTGTTTGATGGAGGTGAGATCCTCGAATCGGATATTCACATTGTTGCGCGGATCCCATCCGGGGTAGATCGGTGCCTTATACTCGTAATAGTTCGAACTATCAGAACCGAAGCGGATATACATCTTCACCGACGCTTCCTCCGGCGTCCTTCCGAAACTGTTGTCGCCGTGGACGAACATCTTCATCTGACGGTAACTGAAGACGTCGAGCGGACGATAGGAGAATTTTTTTATCGCTTCACGCGTCTCGCCGTCATTCAGCCCGAAAATATTCAGCGCGAGGGATTGTTCATTCCCGTATACCTGTTCATCCGGTTTTGTGCGGTCGCGTTCACGGAAGACGCCCGGCGGAGAGGAATATCCCTGCAGCGAGTTATCTTCGATGTTCACGACAGAGACTTTGAACGTAGGATCGTTCTTTTTCGCTTCTTCCCACTGGTTGCCGATCAGATTAAATTCAACGAACTGCATCTCGAACTCATCGGAGTGTCCGGTGAACCAGAGACGCGCGTACTGGATATTGGATTGGTCCGGCGAGCCGACCTGATACTTATATGAATTGATCGGTATGCGGTACTGGAACCAGCCGTTGGTTCCCCCGCCGACCTTCTGCGGATTGGCGTCGGTCGTATCCAGATTCAATTCATATTCAAAATAATCGTTCGTCCGGTCCGTGGCGCTGTTCCGGTTCAGATCGTCCGAATCCGGGAAACGGCCGATCTCGCTTGTGCTGTTCTTTTCTGTCTGATTGATCCGGGTGAAGTTGGTCGTGCTGTATTCAAAATTATCGCCGGACGGATCGGATTCGATATCCGGAAAAAGCGCTTTGTTGGCGTCGATGAAACTCTGATACCGTGCCCGTTCCTCATTGTCGAAGAGTCCGTCGAGTCCGGTATCCTCATCCTGACCGAGGATCTCGTTCTTGAATGTTCCTTTATCCTCCGTGTGGAAGTAAGCGCCGTCCGCCAGAACATCCTCGTTGATCGTTCCGAGATCGATGAATACTTTATGCGTGGAATCGATCCTGCCGCGTCCGGGAGTGACACGAACCCATATCTCGATGAATCCCACATTCTCCGTGATAAGGTTGATGGCGCTGGTGGACAGGACACGCTGAACGCCTCCCCAGTTCTTCCTTGGTTCATCCAGAAGGGACTTCTTCAGATCCATCGAATAATTGTATGCGCCGCGCAATTTAGGATTGTAATTCAGACTGAGCACCTGGATCTGATCCTGTCCGCGTCCGACCTGTTTGATGGAATTGCCGTTCGCATCTTTTCCGTAAATCGCATCGATCGGTATGCCGCCGATGGGATTGTACCAATATGTGCGTCCTTTTGATTTGATCTTGGTTGTGTCTGCGCCCCACTGCAGTTTGGCAAAATAATTGTCCACGCCGTATTGGAATGCCGGCGTACTCATCTCGCGCCACTGACCGTAACCCACGCCGAGCGGAATGATCCGTTTTGCCCCTTCAAAATCATCGATATATGCGATACCGCTGCCGTTGTCGTCTGCGATGGAACTCTTCTTCGTATTCGGATCGGGATTCATATACGCCGCTTCGGCACGGAGCGAGAATTCCGACTTGGCCTTCGTGTCAATGAACGGCAGGGCATCGATCGCTTTCGTCAGGAAGGGAAGTTCGCCGGAGGTCTGACCGTCGAATCCATAGATAGAGTTGTTGGACGGTTCTTCGTTCAATCGGACCTTGTCGCTCAGCACCTGCTGATCGAGATTCATCATCGTGAATCCGATCTTCGTCCGTTCCGAGACATCGATCTCACCGCGCAGGCCGAGCAGCGTCTTCGATGCCAGCTGGAAGAGATCGTTCTGTTCGAACTTCACCTGAAGATTCGCTCCCGGAACAAGCGCTTCCTGCTTCTTAATGATCACCTGACCGATAATGTAATCGACGGTATAATCGACGTTCGCAACGAGCGGCTGTCCGTTCAGGATCACCTGCACGCTTCCTTCCACCACGTTGAAGCCGAGATTGACCGTGTTGGAACTGGAGGCAGTGATCTGTCCTGTGATGATGAACTTGTCCTTTTCGTTATTCTGCTGCGCCGCTTCGCTCGTCGTATCGTACAGATTAGTATAGAGATATTTATTGATGATGGAATCGGGGGGCGGTGTCGGGAGTTTCTTCAACGCTGCGCGCAGTCCGTCCGTGAATGGACGAAGCGACGGGAAGATCACTTCGCCGCGTTCCTGATCGATGGTGATGCCGGTATTGAAATCGAATTTGCCGTCCGGTTTCGGATCGCCGCTCTCGCCGACAACATCCAGTCCGAACAAGGTGACGATCTTCGTCTCACCGATCACATCCACCGGATCGCCGACCGATTCCATGTATTTCATCTCCAGCGAGAATCCTTCTTTATCCACTTTCCGTCCGCCGAGAGGATAGATATTCTTCAGCATCATGGAATACGGAATGGAATCTTTCGGGAAACTATACGTCTTCGGTTTAATCAGTTTCAGCACGAGGGTCGAGTCCAGTCCCTGCTCATCTTTCTGCAGCGTACCGTACACGACATCATCATCGCTTCCCGGTCCATTCTCGATCTTATACGCGATCGCGATCGCCTGACCGTTCTGAACGGAACGATTGAGCGTAATATATCCTGCATCGCGGTTGATGCGGTAATCCTTCCCCGCCTCCAGTTTGTCCCAGTTACCGGTAACGATGCCGCTGTCCGTAAAACCCGCCGAACCGGTCAATGTGCGGTAGGACTTATACGTTGTGGTATCGCCGACGCTGACATACGGAAGGTTGAAGAACGCATTTCCTTTCCGCATCGTCTCGTTTGCCGCCGTCACATGGAACAGCCACACTTCGTATTCATTCTCTTTGATCTGCAGCGTGGAAGGTGCGATGCGGTTCTTGATGTATCCTTCGTAATAGGAACGGTAGATGGTATCGACGAAAAAATGGTCCTTCGAATAGTCCCATGCATGTTTCGAGAAATCGATCTTCTGCGCGCCGCCGGTGATGCTCTTCTCCTGGATCTGTCCTTTCTTCTGCGAGGCGATGGCGGTCAGTTTCAGCGGACCGATCTGGAATGCCGCTTTGATGCCGAACAATGCTGAACTGCTGGACACGAAACTGGAACTGGTGGAAAGAGAAACGTTCCCCGCTTCGACACTTTGAACGATCTCATCCTCATAACCGGTGTATTTGATCTTCAGCTGGTTCTCGTATTCGAACGTCCGCTGCGTATTCCAGTCCGCCAGAATGTTCAATTTGTCGCCGATCGTGCCGTTCACGGTGATCTGCACTTCCTGGGAGAAGTCAGGTTCATTTCGGGTATTGCCGAAGGCACTGAGAGTCTGCTGATCGGTCTGGGTATTCCTGAATGCGGCGCGGATATCGACAGCACCGGAGATATTCAGATTGATGCGGGGAGGACCAAAAATGGAGAAGACAGGATTTGCCGGGACCGGGATGTCGATCTTCGTGAACGCACCGAGCAGATCGCCGAGGTCATCCTTCTTCTTCGATGCTTTTGCTGTCTCTTCTTTTTCCACCAGATCAGCAAAATTCTTCGCAAAGTCGGACTGCGAACGCTGTTTAATATATTCATCGATCGGCATTCGGATCGGGATCTTCACATCCTTGCCGTTCACCGTCTGCCGGACGATGACGAATTTGCCCGTGGAATCGAGCATGACGGATTGAGAAACGATCGTCGGAGCCTGAAGGTAGAATGGATTTGCCGGGGATGGAACCGCCGGCGCAGCGGCATCATCCTTGCGTCGAAGCTGGAGCTGCTGAAGGTAGGTGGAATCCTTCACCACATACGGCTTTTCCGTCAGTGAATCTTCCGCAGCCGCCAGTGAATCGACAGCGGTGGTATCCCGCAAAGCGAATGATCCGGACGGGCGCAGTGCTTCGGAAGCGGCCGCTGCAGACGACAGAACGAATGCAAAAAGCGCCAGAACGGAAACAGCAGTGAGTCCGAAGTACAATGCTTTACGCACAGATGACGACGTTAAAGAGTGATCTTGATGAATTGTGGATTGCGAAAACAACCAATGCGCCTAAACGCTGTTATAGATACTGTATCAAATCTGCGATTGATCGTTCTCCTGTTTTGCAGTTCTTGCGAAGAATTGTGCTGTTAGGTATCACCAAAGTAGAAAAATCCTATTTAACATTCAAGTTCTGACGGAAATTCACTATGATAGGAAACACACTTGCCAAATCTTTATGACTTGGCAAGTGTTAGTGCGAAAAACATTCATCGAAAATGCGATACTCTACTCGGTATCCGCCCTGTCCAGCAGATTCTGGTCGATGGATTTTGTTGTTTTTGCTCCGAGTGCTTTCAAAGTCTCGATCGAACGGACGATATTCCCTTTTCCTTCATACAATTTGGACATGGCGTCCTTATAGGTCTCTTCGGATTTTTTCATCTGTTTTCCGACATCCTTCATATCCTCGATGAACCCGACGAACTTATCATAGAGTGCGCCGCTCCTCTGCGCGATATCGATGGCATTCTTCGTCTGTTTTTCCTGTTTCCAGATCGATGAGATCGTGACGAGCGTCGCGAGGAGTGTGGACGGACTGACGATGACGATCTTCTTATCCCACGCATAATTGAACAGCTCGCGGTCCGCCTGCACGGCAATGCCGAAGGATGCTTCGATCGGGACGAACATCAGGACAAGTTCCGGAGAATTGAGCGATTCCGCCGTCTGATAATTCTTATCACCGAGCAGTTTCAGATGACTCCGCAGCGATGCGATATGTTCCTTTTTATATTGTTCCCGTTCCTCATCATTATCCGCATTCACGAGCGCTTCATACGCCGTCAACGAGACCTTGGAATCGATGATGATATGCTTGTTATCCGGCAGGAAGATGACAACGTCAGGACGGATCGTTTCCCCTTCCATATTCCTGGTCGAGACCTGTAGTTTGTATTCCCTGTCCTTTTCCAATCCGGAACGTTCGAGGATCTTTTCCAGCACGAACTCCCCCCAATTCCCCTGCGTCTTTGTGTCCCCCTTCAATGCTCTGGTCAGGTTGTTCGCCTCTTCGCTGAATTTGATATTCTGGTCCGACAGCCGCCTCACTTCATCCTTCAGACTGAGTGTATCGCGCGATTCCTTCTCGTAGGTGGTCTCAACCTGTTTCTTGAATTCCTCGATCCGTTCCTTCAGCGGCGTAAGGATCGCATCGAGTGATGAGCGGTTGTGTTCCGTAAAATTCCGCGATTTCTCTTCGAGGATACTGTTGGCGATGTTCTTGAATTCCGCCGTCAGCTTTGCGTTCGTCTGTTCCAGTTCCCTTTTCTGCTCTTCGATCCTGCCGGTAAGGTTCCGATTATCCGTCTGCGCCTCGGAAAGCTGTTTCGTCAATTGCAGCGATGATGAACGCTCCTGATCCAGCAGCTGCTTCATTTCCTGCACCGACGACTCCAGGCGGTTCTTTGCCTCCCGCAGCTGGGCCGCTTCAACGTTCAGGCGGGAGATGTCGGACTGAGCGGCATCGAACTGCTCTTTGGTGAACGGCAGGGGACGCTGGAACGTGGATTTCGCGATGAACCAAGCCGCGGCGCCGCCGACAGCAATTCCGATCACAAGAAAAAGGATATCCATAATCAATACGGTTTCGTCAGGAAGATATACAGAACAATGGTAAGGATGGAATACATCAGGACCCGTGCATAGAACATACTCCAATTTTTGATGCGATTCCATACGTATGATACCGCCATGGTCGACGCCACCAGCATCACTGTCATCACGATCACCTCCGGAACGTTCTTCGTCTTGCCGATGATGAAGGCAAGACTCTTATTGTCCCAGAACATCCCGTAGATCACCAGCAGGTGTCCGGCATAGGCTAACAGGGATTCTGAACCGACGACGCTGACGAGCGAAGGGCCCGATCGTTTCTTCTGTTCCCAGTGCCACAATCCGCCCAGCATCAACATCACGATCCCGAGCCGGATGAAGAAGAATTCCGGACTCGCACGCCAAAAGTTGTGCTCCGGATACACCGAGAACGGAACGGCATCCACAACGAGTGAAAGAACGATCATGGCGACACCGGAGTACAGGAAACGGCGGAAGATCAGCCGTTCTTCCATCGACCCCTTCCACCAGACGAGAAGCTGCGACGCAAGACCGCCGCAGAGCACGAATCCCATCCACGAAAAGAGCGGGAATTGGGAACGATGCGCCGCGGTCAGATAATTCGCCAGCGGTTCCGGCAGCAGGTGATCGAGATTCCGGTCATACATCAGCGGCGAACCGCCGATGATGAGGAACGCAGTCACCGCCACTGCGGCAAAATACCGTTTCTGTGTTCTTGTGATCAGAACGAGCAGGAGCAGCGTCATCAGCGAAACGGCGATGGCATGCAGGACATCGATCTTCCAGAACACTCCCCACTCCTCCCACGAGATGTTCAATAATTTGTTGAATGAGAAGAACGGAAGATGAAGCGCATAACCGACCGCAAGCACCTGAAGGATGCGGCCGACCTGTTTCCAAAAGACAGGACCGAATGAGAGATAATCATTCCATTTCCGCTGCGCGATCAGCACAAAGGAATATCCGGCGATGAACAGGAACGAAGGCGCGACAAGTCCGTTGATAAAATTGAGCACTTTGAACCAGTTCTCTTCACGGAATGCCGGGATGAGGAATGCATTGAAGACATGGACCTCGATCATCACCACCACCGCCCACCCGCGCAAGAGATCAATATAGAGGAATCGCGAACGTTGTTTTTCCATCAGTATGGCCGGACAAGGAAAAGTATGATGAATGTTGCCGCAACAGTGATCCTGACGACCATCGCGGATGAAGCGTACTGTTTCTTCAGCTGATACCAGCCGTATGTGAAGGCTGAAAGCGCAACGAACACAACAATGAACGCCAGCGAAGCGCCTGCCACGGAGAGTGTCGGCAGGACGATCTGCTGCAGTCCTTTGTTCATCACCGAACCGTACAGGATGATCAGATGCAGGATATAGATGAAGAGCGATTCGCGCCCCATGATCTGCGGGATCTTCGACGTGATCTTGAAGGAATGCTCCGCAAAGAAGACACCGCTCGTTACCAAGAGAACGAATCCGAGCCGTGCAAAGATGATGAGCGGGTTCACTTTCCAGACATCATGCAGCGGATAGAGGTGGAACGGGATGTTCACTACGATGAATGAGACGATCATCATCAGCAGTCCGACCGAAACACTCTTCTGCATCAGCGTGACGGCATGATGATGTTCCTTGGCATTCATGAAGACCGAAGCAAAGATCACTCCGCAAAGGATATAGGCCGACCACGGGAAGAGCGGGAACCACGAATTGTTCCCGACATTCACATACGACACCAGCCACAGAGGAAGCGTGCCGGTCAGATCGATACTCCATATGATGGGGGACAGGAAGATGATCCCCGCGGCAAGTGCTCCGGTAAAGATCACGAACCGTCGTTCCTCCTTCAGGACCAGAACCGCCGTCTGCAGCAGCAGCATGGTCACAGCGATGCAGTGCAGTGCATCCACCTGAAGCCAGACCGCGAAGTCACCGGCGGTCCCTTCCGCCATGATCTTCGTCAGCGAGAAATACGGAAGATGAAGCGCATACCCGATCACGATCAGTCCGATGAACTTGCCGTACCGGCGGAGTACATGCGGAGAAGGGACCCGATGTTCCTCCCATTTCTTGAACGTGGAGATTCCGAACGCGACGCCGGACGCAAAAAGGAACATCGGCGCGATGAATCCATGGAAGAAATCATGCGCATAGAAGAGCGTGTGGGAACGGAGATCGAAATCCAGCAGCGCATCGAACGTGTGGCCCTGGATCATGAAGACCACTGCAAGGAAACGGAGAAGATCAATAAAAAGATATCGCTGTTTGGAATGGGGCATCGGGAATAATAAAAACTTTTATAATTACAAGATTGTAAGATGACAAGATTGCAGAATTCTTTGGTTAATGTTCAATTCTATGTCACCACAATTCTTGCAATCGTGCAATTTTGCAATATTTTTTTACGGTATGATCTTCATTTTCTTCCCGACAGTTTCAAACGCATTCAATGCATGATCGATATTCTTTCTTGTCAGCGCCGCAGAGATCTGAACACGAAGCCGAGCTTCTCCCTTGGGGACGACCGGGAACCACAAACCTTTCACGTACACTCCTGCCTTCAGCAGGGACTTGCTCATTTCCTGTGCAACCGATGCATCGCCCAGCATCACCGGCACGATCGGATGATCGCCTTCCAGGATATGGAAACCGAGTCCCGCGATCTCTTTCCTGAAATATGCGGTATTGTCATGCAGCCGGGTGACGATGGATCGATCCTTGGACAGCAGATCGATCGCCGCGATACTTGCCATCACTACGGACGGAGGAAGGGAATTGGAAAAGGTGTAGGGACGCGATTTTTGACGGAGATACTCCACCAGCTTCCTGCTGCCGCTCACGTATCCGCCGAGTGCGCCGCCGATCGCTTTCCCCAGCGTTCCGGTCAGCACATCCACTTTATTCAGTACGCCGAATTTCTCCGGTGTTCCGCGTCCGCTCTTCCCGGCGACTCCGATGGCGTGACAGTCATCGATGAAGAGGATCGCATTGTATTTATTGGAAAGTTCGACGAGCTTCTGAAGGTGTGCATAGCTTCCTTCCATGCTGAACACCCCGTCCGATGCAATGATCTTAAAACGGTAGTCCGCATTCTTGTCGGCTTCGAGCAGCTGTTCCAGCTGTGCAATATCGTTGTTCTTGTAGATCTTCTTGTCCGTCGTTTCGGTCTTGCACAGACGCATCCCGTCGATGATGCTCGCATGATTCAGTCCGTCAGTATAGATGACATCGCGGTAATTCTCAGAGCCGAGTTTCTCATTCAGCAATGAGGGAAAGAATGCATTGTTGGCGGCGAATGCGGATGAAAAGAGGATCGTATCCTCGGTCCCCACGAATTTGGAGATCTTCTTCTCCAATTCCAGATGGATCGTCTGCGTGCCGCAGAGGAATCGGACTGAAGCCATGCCGTAGCCGTATTCCTTGATCGCATCGATCGCCGCCCGTTTCACCACCGGGTGATTCGACATGCCGAGATAGTTATTCGACGCCATCATCACCACGTTCTTCCCTTTCACCTTCACTTCACCCGCCTGCGGCGTGGAGAACGCGGTCTCATATTTGTATGTGTTGGCTGCGTGGATCCTGTCCAATTCTTCTATGAAAAGATGATCGAATTTTCCCATATTGATTCTTCCTGTTCTTAGTGTTCGTTCTTGATAAGGCGGATGGCGAATGATCCGTCGACCCCGTTCCGGTGCGGGAACGTTTCGATGAATCCGTCCGGTGAGACCAGTTGTTCATTCCCGAACTTCGCTGCGTGGTCGATCTCAAATTCCGGATGACCGGAGAGGAACCTCTTTACGACGGTGAAATTCTCCTCGGGTTCGATCGTACAGGTACTGTAGACCAAGGCTCCGCCCGGTTTCAACAATGTCGCGGCATTATTCAGGAGCAGTTCCTGGATCTTCACGACCTCATTGATGTCGCGCATCTCCCGTTTGATCTTGATATCCGGTTTTTTGGAAAGGACGCCGAGTCCGGAACACGGTGCGTCGATCAGGATCTTATCCGCGGGCTCCGTTTGATATTCCACAGCATCGGCTGCAACGAGTTCCACATTCGTGATTCCGAGACGTTCGCAGGATGAACGCACAAGATTGAGGCGTGTCTGATATTTATCCACTGCAACGATCGTCCCCTGATTCTTCATCACCTCTCCGAAGAAGGTGGTCTTCCCTCCCGGTGCGGAACAGAGATCGATCACCCGTTCCCCCGGTTTCACATCCAGAAGGTTCGCCGCCATCCCCGCGCTCTCATCCTGGATCGTGAAGAATCCTCTTCGGAAGATCTCGGAGTTAGAGATATTGGTCAGATTGGTCGTCCGCATGAACATCGGTAGGAATGACGACGCCTCATACGTGATGTTCTGCAGGTCGAACATCTTCCGGAAATCCTCGATGGAGGTCTTCATCGTATTCACCCGCAGCGTCAGTCCCGGTTTTTGATTTTGCGCTTCAAGCAGTTTTTCCGTCTCATAGAATCCGAACCGGTTCATCCACCGTTTCACCATCCACAGCGGGAAGGAATACATCGTGGAGAGATATAACGCGGCATCATTCTGCACGTCGGGATAATGGATCCCTTCCTTGTTGCGGATGATATTGCGGAGGACACCGTTCACCAGTCCGCCCGCTTTATCCCCGCGGATGCGCTTGATGAAATCGACCGCTTCGTTCACCGCGGCATGATCGGGGACTTTGTCCAGGAACAGGATCTGATAGAGTGCGGCACGCAGTGTGTTTCGGACGGTCACTTCCGCTTTTGCAAAATTACCATGGAAAAATCCGTTCAGCACCCAGTCCAGTTTGGACTGCCATCGGAGCACGCCGTGGACTATCTCCATCAGCAATGCCTTATCGAAATCATTCAGTTCCCCGGAGCGGAGTTCTGCTTCCAACAATTTGTCCAGATACGAATCGGTCCGCTCGACGCGGTTGAGAATCTTGACCGATGTGCCGCGGACGCCGGCAAATAATTGTTTTTTATCTTCCCGTAATTCGTTGATCTCTTGTCTGTTTTCCATAATATAATGTTACACTTTCAGGACAGATATTTCATGTAAGAACTAACCAGGCAATTGCTGCTGCCACGAAATCATAAAAGCACAAAATCCGCGCAAAGATCTGAGAGAAGACTATTTTTGGTGGATTCGTGTGTTGGTGCTGTGGTGCGTTTAACGTATTATAACGGCATGCCCCGTTTCCGGCGTTCATCGCTCGTCAGATCGAATATCTTGCGGAACAATTTTTCTTCCTGCTCGCTCAAATCGATTTTGCGGCGAGTCATCACTTTCCCCGCGACATTGAGGGCCTTCTCTATATTATATGTCGTAAAGGTCTCGCCGGCGGCTCCCCAGGAGAATGACGGGACGTATTTCGGCGGGAACCCTGTACCGAAGACGTTGGATGAAACACCGATCACCGTGCCGGTATTGAAGGTAGAATTGATCGCTGTTTTGGAATGATCGCCGATCGTCACACCGACGAACTGCATCCCGCTGTCCACCGGTTCGCCGTTCACATACACTTTCACCGTGCTGTAATTGTTCTTCAGGTCACTCGTCACCGTCCCTGCACCGCAGTTCACCCATGCCCCAAGGTAGGAGTGACCGAGGAATCCGTCATGCTGTTTATTGGAGTAACTGTGGAGGATGGTCGCTTCGATCTCTCCGCCGATCTTGCAGACCGGTCCGATGCTGCAGTCCTGATAGATCTTCGCACCCACCTTGACGATGGTATGGTCCCCGATGTAGGACGGGCCGATGATGGTGGAAAACGGCATGATGTGCACATTATGGCCGATATAGACCGGACCGTTCTCTGCGTCGATCACGACACCCGGTTTGATGACGGTCCCCTTGCCGATGTAGACATTCTTGCTGTTCAGGATGTGGACGCCGGGGAATTTCTTCGCGACGGTTTTCCTTTTCCGCGCTTTCTTCAATGTCTCGAAATCCGCCCGCAGCTGATCGCCGTTGTGTTTGATCAGTTCCCACGGATACGAGATCATCTTCACATCCACCTGCTGCACATGCAGTCCGTCGAAGTCCGAGATGGAAAAGATACCGTTCAAATGACTTTTCAACCGCTTCAGCGTCTCGCCGCTCACACGGGCGGCAACGACCTTGTCGTCATTCACATACAACACGTTCGATTCCCCTTCCGCAGGAATCAGCTTTGCGAACCGCTCATCCACGATCGTCCGACCGTTGATGAAAAGACATTCCTTTGCGGAGATGTCGTTCACGGCATGTCCGGGATTCCGCAGACGCATATAATCCGCCAGATACGAACGGCAGTGCAGGC
Organism: Synechococcus sp. UW140; assembly: GCA_943364975.1. Taxonomy (GTDB): domain Bacteria; phylum Bacteroidota; class Ignavibacteria; order UBA10030; family UBA8401; genus UBA8401. The sequence continues at coordinate 17,627 of CALRIY020000030.1, read as the reverse complement.
TCACATCCGCTTTCGGATACGCATACTGCACTTTCTCCTTCAGCGACAGGATGCCGCAGCGGAGATTGAACGTCGGCCGGAAATAGACCAGGGGGAGCAGATTCGGGTGGTAAATGTCTTCAAAGAGACAGATGTGGCTGGGCATATAGGTTCCTTTCAGGTGCTACGATTTGCTGCTACATATTTCACCGCGGAGGTCGCAGAGAACGCTGAGTTACTCATCAAAATTATTAACAAAGCGGTGAAGACCATTCATCAACAGGCGAGAATTGAAATTTATTAGTAAACCAACTTTTTTATTGGATAGCTTTAGATATGTTAAAATCTGCGCTTCATGGATCGGAATGATTTGATCGACTGCTTTCAATTCAACTATAACAAGATCTTCTACCAAAAGATCTATTCGATATCCACATTGTAATTGAACCGATTTATAGTGAATTGGTAATTCTTTCTGCCGCTCCACCATCAATCCTGCCTGTTTTAGTTCGAAGAACAAACATTCTTCATATGTGGACTCTAATAATCCCGGCCCGAGAGATTTATGGACTTCTATACAACAACCAATAATTTTTTCCGTGATTGAGTTAGTCTCTACCATGTTCAAATTCTCTGCGATCTCAGCGCCCTCTGCGGTGAATGAGATTTAAAATAAAAAACGGAATGATCAAAAGATACATTCCGTTTCAAATACTCAACATCATAAAATTTATGCTGTTGGCGCCGCGGTCTTTTTCGCATACTTCTTGTTGAATCTCTCAACACGACCGGCAGAGTCAAGCAGTTTGTGCTTCCCGGTATAGTACGGATGACACGCAGAGCAGATTTCGACATGGATGTTCCCCATGCTCGAGCGGGTTTCGAAGGTGTTTCCGCATACGCAGACCACGGCCGCTTTTCTGTATTCTGGGTGGATATCGTTTTTCATGATGGTGCTTTCTATGATTGGTTGTGGAATAACATATCAATATACAAAACGGAGCGGGGAGTTGCAAGAATGGATTACTTCGCCGCATTACGCGCTATTTCCCTTGTTTTCCTGTATAATCGGACATTCCGCTGATGTTCTTCATAATTTTTGGCGAACCGGTGCCGTCCGTTATAATCCGCAACAAAGTAGATGTAATTGTGGGAAGCCGGATATAATGCAGCCAAAATTGCACGGCGGCCGGGATTGTTGATCGGTCCCGGGGGAAGTCCATAGTAGCGATACGTATTATACCGTGAATCGACTTTGAGACTGTTCCGGGTGAGCCGCTTCGATGAATCCGAGACGACGAACCAGACCGTAGGATCGGCCTGCAGCTTCATCCTCCGCTTCAATCTATTATAATAGACACCGGCAATGATCGGGCGCTCGTCATCATAGACCGCTTCTCCCTCAACGATGGAAGCCATAGTCATCACATCATTCAGCGAATATCCAAGTTCCTTCATCCTCCTCTGCAGGGAATCGACGAAGAACTCCCGGAATTCCGTGATCATCCGCTGGATCACTGCGCGCTCATCATCCTGCCAGAAGAACGAATAGGTATCCGGCATCAGATATCCTTCCAGCGATACGGCGTCATGCGGATAGATCCCGATCAATGATGTATCACGGTAGTACTGCATGAATTTGGCGGAGTCGATCCCGATATGACGTTTCAGGATCCTTGCAAAGACCTTTGTCTTCACCCCTTCCCGCAGCGGGACGGAAGTGCTGATGGTGGACCGTCCCGATTCGATGTCGCTTAGGATCTCACTGTTCGAGATGCCGCTGACAAAACTGTATTTTCCCACCCGCATCTTCTGGGTAACACCGAGGAATTTTCCGGCTAGTTTAAAGGTGAACTGACTGTTGATGATCCCCTTCCGCTCCAATGAATCCGCCAGGCTGGAAAATGATTGTCCTTTGCTGACGGTGATGAACTTGGGAGAGGGGTCGAAGGAATTCGGAAGCAGGAAGACCGCATAGGCCGACAGCAGGAGCGCTGCAGCCGATGCACCGAGGCCGTACAAGAACGGACGGAGGCTATTTCGTTTGTTTGCGCTCATGCATCGCCTCACGTTCTAATTTTCTGGATTCATCGATGATACGTTCGAACAGACGGCGGAGCGCGAGATCGTTCAGCGGTCCCTTGTTGTGCTGCAGGATATTCTCGAGGACCTCTTTTTCCCGTTTCGGTGAATATGCCTCCATGCCGAGCTGTTCCTTGATCTTTCCGATCTCATCGGCATAGGCCGCCCGTTCGTTCAGCAATTCCACCAAACGCTTGTCGATCTCATCGATCTTATTCCGCCAATGTTCGATCTTTTCCATAATCTCAGGGTCAGTTCAGCGATGAGATAAACCGTTGCGCACGTTCAGTTACTTCCTCGGCAGTTCTTCCATCGGCGATCTGTTGCAGCAGCGCGGAGCCGACCACCACTCCGTCCGCGAACGGAGCGATCCGGACGATCTGTTCCCTGCTCTTAATGCCGAAGCCGACAACGAACGGTTTCTTCACATTCTTCTTCACGCGTGCCAGGAAATCATCAAATGAACCGCCGAAAGAATTACGGGCTCCCGTCACTCCGGTAACGGAGACGCAATACGTGAAATCAGTCGAACACCCGTCAATGAATCTGATCCGTTCGTCCGTTGATGTCGGTGCGATCAGAAAGATATTGCTCAATCCGTACTTCGTGCACAGCGACCGGAATTCATCGCTCTCTTCCGGAGGAAGATCGGGAATGATGAGTCCGTCCACACCGGCCTGTTGCGCGTCACGGCAGAACTTCTCCAGTCCGTAATTCAGCACCGGATTGACATATCCCATCAGAATGATCGGGATCTGCGTCTTTTTCCGTGCTTCGCTCACCAGTTCCAGAACCCGGCCGACCGTTGCTCCGTTTTTGATCGCAATCTCGGAGGAGTGCTGGATGACGGGACCGTCCGCCAGCGGATCGGAGAACGGAATCCCGACCTCGATCATCGCGGCTCCGGCAGATTCCAAGGCCAGAATGAGCGGGACGGTGACATTCTTCAGAGGAAACTCCGGCGTGATGTACGGGACAACAGCGGTCTTTTTCTCCGCTGAATATTGTTTGAACACTGATGCAATTCGATTCATAATTCCATATTGGCTATCGCCGTTACATTGATCGGAGAGAACATCGAGCGCAGAAATTTTCTGTACCCTACTTCCGCGATCATGGCGCCGTTATCAGTGCAATACTCAAAACGGGGAATGAACAACCGGAGACCGTTCTTTTCCGCAGCGACCTTCATCTGCTGACGAAGGAACGAATTTGCGGAGACTCCCCCTGCCACGGAAATATCCCTCACGCCGTACTGTTGAGCAGCTCGGATTGTCTTTTGAACAAGCACATCCACCACCGAGGATTGAAAGCTCGCACAGATATCGGCCAGCCGCTGTTCCGGGATCTCTGTATCCCTGAGACCGTGGTCCCGCAAATAATACAGGACCGAAGTTTTAATTCCGCTGAAACTGAAATGCAGATCGCTATCCGATGCGTACGGACGCGGGAATTTTACCGCCGCCGGATCACCTTTTCGTGCCAGTTTGTCCACCTGCGGTCCGCCGGGATACCCCAACCGGAGCATCTTGGCCACTTTGTCGAACGCTTCCCCGGCGGCATCGTCCTTCGTCTCACCGACGATCTCGTAGGAGAATTCATCTTTCAGCAACACCAGTTGTGTATGACCGCCTGAGACGGTAAGATTGATGAACGGAAATTGCGGTGTCGGGTCCTCGATGAAATTAGAATAGATATGCGCTTCCATGTGGTTGACGGCGATGAACGGGATGCCGAGTCCGAACGCAAACGCCTTCCCGAAATTCACGCCGACGAGCAAAGAGCCCATCAGTCCCGGTCCTACCGCAACGGCGACGGCGGAGATCTCCTCCTTCCGCACTTCCGCTTTGGCCAGAGCATCGTTGACAACGGGAACGATCAACTTCTGGTGGGCGCGGGATGCCAGTTCGGGAACGACCCCTCCGTACTGCTCATGGATGAGCTGAGAGGAAATGATATTGGATAATAAAGCTCCATCTCGGATGACCGCAACGGATGTCTCATCGCACGAAGATTCAATTCCGAGAATTGTTATTGTCTGCATATTTGAATATAAGAAAAGTCGTCTGAAATTCAATTCATGAACTTTCCCATCAACTCATGCCATGACTCAGAGTCATGGCATGAGTTATATTCCTTAAAACAAAAACACCTCCCAGGTCTTAAAGACCCGGGAGGTGTTATGAGCACTACATTGTCAGTTCTCTTACTTCAGCGTTGCGATATGGATACTTCCGCCGGATGTTGAGGCCCTGAGCGGATTTCCGCCGCCGTTGATCTTGCCGTGCAATTCACTTTCGCGGACTTTTCCGCGGACAGTGACCGGCAGATCGCAGTCCACCGAACCGCCGCTGGTCTCGGCATCGATATCGGCGCCAATTCCTTCCTTGATGAAGATATCGATATCACCGCCGGAGGTCTCCACATCGATCCCTTTATTCTCGCCGCTCACCTTCACCGTCACGTTTCCGCCGGACGTTCCTCCCTGCACTCTGCCGTCGATCCCGATGAATTCGACATCGCCGCCGGAGGTATATCCTTTCACATTGCCGACGATACTCTCAAGAAAGACATTTCCGCCGGAGGTTTCCGCCTCGATATTTCCGTTCACGCTCATCGCTTCCACATTGCCGCCGGAGGTGGAGAGGATCGTTTCACCTTCAAGCTTCTCCACACGCACATTGCCTCCGCTGGTGGTCAGTTCGGACCGGCCGACAAGATTCTTCGATTCGACATTTCCTCCGGAAGTATTGACCTTTGAATTGAACCGTTTCGGGGTATAGATAGTATAGAGAGCTTCCAAGTTGCCGACATGCCACTTGAAGAAACTTTTATCCCGCACTTTTCCGGTGACATAGACCGTATTGCCTTCCTGTCGGAACTCCACTTTATATTTTTCCGCACGGCTGTCTGAACCCTCGACTTCAACAACAATACTCACTTCATTCTTGTCCCACGATTCGATCTTCACCGACCCGGCGTCCGCATCCACATTTACTTCCCCATTTTCCTGTACGGTGAAGACTTTCTCATACCGGCGGTTCCTGTCATCCATGGAGACAGCACTTTCCGGTTCGGATGATTGGTTGTTCTGTTTTGAATAACCTCGGGAATTGGAGTAAGCGATGAGACCTGTGACAAAAACTGCTGTGAGAAGGATGAAGATGGTCAATCGAAGCAGAGCGGAAGAGTTCATGGATTTTTCCTTTGAGATAATTGTCTTTTAAACGGACGGAACCCTTAAAAGTTACGAGGCAGGAAATATTTGTTAAGTTATTAGACCCGCTTGTATAAAAAAAGGTTTCTTCGTATATTGTTGAAGTTAAAAATGCCCGGGTGGTCCGCCGACCCCTTCGACATCGCTCAGGGTGGCGGATAAATGAAATTGGCCCGCCAAAATGACGGCGGGTAAACAGCCACGCAGGTCTCTAGTTTAATTTATACAAATTGTTCTTTTTATTTTTTAGCTCTATGCCCGGGTGGTGAAATTGGCAGACACGCAGGTCTCAGAAGCCTGTGGCCGAAAGGCTGTGCTGGTTCAAGTCCAGTCCCGGGCACCAATAATCCCTTAAAACGGATTAAAAATGCTAACCGCAAGGTTGGCATTTTTTATTTCTACCTGCCTGCCGTCACACGTTAGTGACTCGTTAGTAACTCGTTAGTCTTTTGATCACAGAAGGGAGCTTTCTCCATGTTTCTGTCAAAAGATCCTAGCGGTATCTACTACTTCTATTTCAAAGGACCAGACGGAAAAACAAAACGTCGATCTACGAGAACTCACATCAAAAGTGAAGCACTTCGATTCATCAAAGACTTTCATCTCAGTCCGAACGAAGAAACACCAAAACCCGATATTGATAGATCGATACCGTTCCGCACATTCAGATCTAAGTTTGATCAATTTGCTAAATCAACATTCTCTCCAAGAAATGCGGGCGTTTACAAAAGAGCATTGGATCATTTCGCTAGGCTATTTCCCGATATCAAATTGAATCAGATATCAGCACGGCATTGGGATGAATATAAATCAATGAGAGCCCAAGAAGTCACACAAATCACAGTCAATATTGAGCTAAGGACTTTAAAAGCTGTATTGAATACTGCGCTACGATGGGAGCTAATTTCCAAGAATCCATTCCTTAAACAGAAACTGTTTTCAATACCTGAACGGAACCCTTTATTTTTATCTGTAGATGATTTCAAGACTCTTTACAATAAAGTTGAAGAGCAGTGGTTTAAAGATGTCCTGATGGTGGCAGTATGCACGGGAATGAGAAGGAGTGAGTTATGCAATTTGCAATGGTCTGATATTGATTTATCACGGAAGGTTATTATGGTCCAATCAAAGGAGGGATTCACGACAAAGCATGGAAAGAATCGGGTAATACCGATGAATGGAATAATGATTGATATTTTCAATCGACTATTCCTAACGAAACAACTTAAACAATACAAGCACGACTACGTTTTTGTTTCTCGTCGTCGACATATATACCCATTAACTTTATCCAAAAAGTTTAAGAGTTACGTTCAAAAGGTGAAATCAATTAACCCTAAAATTCATTTTCATAGCTGCCGCCATTCGTTCGCGTCATGGCTTGTGCAGAATAATACTTCGCTTTATGAGGTTCAAAAATTACTCGGCCATAGTGACGCTAAAACTACTATGGTTTATTCTCACCTCATCCCAGAGCAAATGCATAATGTTGTGAATAAGATTAACTTGAATTTGAATTAAGTTGGTCTCTCCCCCGCACTTTGCGGAGGGGAGATTGTTTACAATATTGAGTGAATCAAAAATACTACCTTCTTTAACCCAGATACACTCTCAAATTTCTACTGCGCGATTCATGACGCAAACGATGGATTGCTTTCTCTTTGATCTGCCTGACACGTTCACGGGTAAGGTTGAATTTTTCCCCGATCTCTTCCAATGTTAAAGAATGTTCGGTATGTAGTCCAAAGTATAAACTGACCACTTCGGATTCACGTTCGTTCAATGACGAAAGAACTCGTTTCACATCGTTTCTTAAGGATTCATCCATTAGGGTAGAATCCGGAGCAAGTTGACGATCATCTTTAATAACATCAAGCAGACTGTTCTCTTCCCCTTGGGTCAAAGGTGCATCAACAGAAATATGCCTTCCCGCTATGCTCATTGTATCTGAAACTTGATGAACAGACATGTTCAGCTCTTCAGCAAGTTCGTGTGCGCTCGGGACACGTTCATATTCTTGTTCAAGCTGACTGAATGCTTTAGTAATTTTATTCAAATCACCAACCCTGTTCAACGGAAGACGAACGATACGGGATTGTTCCGCAAGCGCCTGAAGAATGGATTGACGGATCCACCACACGGCATAGGAGATAAATTTGAATCCGCGCGTCTCATCGAATCTTTTTGCAGCTTTGATCAGACCAAGATTGCCTTCATTGATTAGATCACCCAGTGAAAGGCCTTGGTTCTGAAATTGCTTTGCGACACTTACGACGAATCGTAAGTTGGCTTTCGTTAATTTCTCCAGTGCTGCTTGATCACCCTTTTTGATTCGTTTTGCGAGTTCTATCTCCTCTTGCGCAGTTATTAATTCAACCTTCCCGATATCGTGCAAATAATTATCCAGCGACTTACTTTCTCTGTTTGTATACTGTTTTGCTGTCTTAGCCATTCTTCTCCTATATTTAACATGATTTTAGCGAAATTTCCCACTATTACTGAAATTAACAACATATTGATTGAAGTAGTTCTCATTAGACGTAACAAACAAGGATAAATTCTTTTCACTATCAGTATTTCAAATGCTTATGTGCCTTTTAGACGCCTTGAGACAGCAAAAAGTTCAATTCGGAAACAAATTCTTACTACAACAGAGCGAAGGATATAATATATATTTGTAATATACAGGAGTGAAATAGTCTCGTGCTTTCTCAATAAATACAACCAAAACTATATCATCAATTTTATTACAAATATTATTTGCTTCTTATTTTTCTTTTTCGTATATTAAATCATCATGGAAATCAAACTCATACGAAAACAGAAAGGACTTACAACGACCCAAGTAGCCAAGGCTCTTGGTATCTCTCAGGGATACTACAGCCAACTCGAAAGCGGTCAGCGTTCGTTCGATAAAGAGCAGATAGAACGATTATCTGCTATCATCAAGACCGATCCAGCGTATTTACGCACAATCGCAAAACGAACAACAGAAAATTCGGTGCTCTCCCACCATTGGTTGACAACGATACCTATTAAGGGCGTTCCAGCGCTGCAAGCGTTTAGACGTGCTAATGCTCATAAGAACTTTTCCTCATTATCACAGTTACGGAAAAGCTTCAAAGCATTTTTATTACAACACCTTACCGAAGAAATTAACAATGAACTAAATGTTAACGATGAACTCGTTAAACTGATCGCCGCTTCACTATAAGACTAACAATTCAAGGCACAATGTATAATGAACAAACCAATCTAAATACGGTTGAAGTAGCACTACTTCCTCATCCCAAAAGCATAACCGATACCGCTCTTTCCTATTTAAAGAGCGGCCTCTCCGTTATTCCAACCTCAGTCAATAAAATTCCTACACTCAAATCGTGGAAACACCTTCAAACCAATAAACCGCACTTAAACGAAGTGACATCTTGGTGGCCGGAGAACACTGGCTCCATCGGAATCATCTGTGGTCAAATCTCAGGCAATCTTGAAGTAATAGATTTTGATGAGAAGTATAATGTTTCCGGTAAACCAATTCTGGCTCTGTGGAAAACGTTAGTTGAACTAGAGCGTCCTGGTCTTACAGACAAACTCGTAATGCAAAGAACACAAAACAATGGATACCACGCACTATATCGATGTAATACCATTCAGGGTAATAATAAACTTGCCCAACGCCCTGCAACTGAAGCAGAACTCATTGAAAAACCAGATGAGAAATCAAAAACACTGATCGAAACCAGAGGTGAAAAAGGATACATCTTATGCTATCCATCGTCAGGATACAGCGTTTTCAACGGAGATCTGACAAAGATACCTGAAATAACTTCGGATGAACGAGACATTCTTATTTCGTGTGCACGATCGCTTAATCAATATTTTTCACCAACATCCATCATAACGGACAAAGCTATTTCAAAGAATATGGACCCTGCTTTACCTGGTAATGATTTCAGTAAGCGTGGAGATCATAAACAATGGCTTGAGAAACACGGCTGGACGTTTGCCGGCGAAGTTGATGACAACGAACGATGGCGCAGACCCGGTAAACGTGAGGGTGTTAGCGCCACATTTAGAAAGAGCGACGGAATGTTCTATGTCTTCTCATCAAATGCCGGACCATTTGAGCAAGAAAAGGCATACAACAAATTTGCGATGTATACTCAATTAGAAGCAGACGGAGATTACAAACAAGCGGCAAAAAACCTTGCACTACTTGGATTTGGAGAACTCAAAAGTTCGTCGAAAGAAGATGAAAAGTATATCGAAACTGAGAACTATCTTCTTGAACATTACGACTTCAGACGAAACCTGATCACGGCTCGCATTGAAATGAAATTGAAACACGAAACTGAATACTACAAGATGGAAGATGTCCAGTTGAATTCGATTTACCGCGACCTTAAAATGATTAAACAATCGCTTGGCAAAGATGGACTCCATATGCTGCTAAATTCGGACTTCACGCCAGAATATGATCCATTCAAAGAGTATTTTGATTCGTTGCCCGATTGGGACGGTTCCACTGATTATATTGCAGGATTGGTAGATACACTTAAGTTTAAAACTGAACAAGAGAAAGAATTATTTAATGAATATTTTAAGAGATGGCTTGTTGGCGTTGTTGCTTGCGCCGTCGACCCACAATCTGTAAATCAATCGTCTATTATCCTTGTCGGGGCACAAGGTATGGGAAAAAGCCGATGGCTGAATCATCTGGTTCCGATTAAGCTAACAACGTATAAATTTATTGGAACGATCGATCCGAAGAATAAAGATTCACAGATATACTTAGCGGAATGTTTACTCATTAACCTCGACGAGTTGGAAACACTAAAAAGCAGTAAGGATATTGGCGAATTAAAATCGCTCATGACTCTTCCGAGCGTGAAGATACGACGACCGTATGATAGATTGTCGGTGGACATGGTCCGGAGGGCATCGTTTGTCGGTTCAATTAATAATTCTGACTTCCTGAACGATCCTACTGGCTCGCGTCGCTTTCTTGTGTTCGACGTGACAGGTATTAAGGACTTCCACAAAATAGACATGGACAAGGTTTATGCTCAGGTGAAAGCTCTTTGGCGGGCCGGTGAACGGTTTTGGTTCACGGATAGTGAAATAAAAGAGATCACAGAACGGAATAAGCAATACACATTACACACTTACGAGCACGAATTGGTGAACGAAATGTGTAAGCCGGGAGAATCCACTACTGATAATTGGTATACATGCACACAATTAGCACAACAAATCCAAATGCGCAGAACTCAATTTAAGATTGACAGTGGTCCCGTGCGGAACATCGGTTACGCACTTACATCAGAAGGTTATAAAAGAAAGCGTTCAAAAGGGATTACAAAATACTTTGTCGCGTGGAAAAGTGCAGCTGATACAGATGAGTAGGCCTACCAGTAGGAGTGAAGGCAACTTCACTCCTACTTGTTTTTCATCAATAGACATTGGCATGATGGTAAGGGTAGGTGTGGGTAGGAGTCATTATATAATAATCATTGGATACATAAGTATGGCAACGCACGAACCCAATACAAACTCTTTGGAATAGCACTCCTACACCACCCCACCCCTACCATTTAAGGTTTTTAAATGCGGGATCGTTTTTGAGGTGATGTTCCCACACATGGCGATAAAATTCTTTATCAAATTTTAACCCTGCATTCATGGGTATATATGCCATGTTTATTTCCCCTTTCATCCATTTTTGAATCTCACGATCTATCCTATTAAATGATCTCGTCGCATGAACGATAGATCTTTTCAGGCTTTGCGTTGTCGATATTTTCCCTGTGTAGGAAGTTTGGACATGAATCTCAACTTTATCCGATTCAGTTAATATCCATTTTTCTTTGCGTCTGGTATTATTGAACGACTTGATCAATACATTTATGTCGTCCTTAAATGAATGCGGTATGATCGTATTTGTCGAGATGATGACGGTAAGTGAGCGAAAGTTCATCGGATTGATAACCACTCCTTCGTAACGCTCCTTACTCGAATCAAACCACACTTTTATATCTGTTCCCAGTTCCATATAGTTAATTTTGTTCGTCTTAAATTCAGCGAACAATTCATCTTTTGTTTTCATTTGTCCTCCGTAATTTTATATTTATGTATCGTAAGCATCGTGGTATGTTATTGTTTCTGTTACATATCATACATGGCTGCAAAAAACACCATCAACTCGTCGTCACCAATGATCCCGAAGTATTTACTTCTTAGCATTGTCGATTCGATGATATTCCCCTTGTCATCACAAATCCAACTGTGTTTTCTCCACATCTGGTCGTTATCTGTTAACGCATACCCTGTTGCAAACCGATATTTAGTTTTGTCTTTTTTCCACATTTTAATTGCATTCTGATGACAATTACTTTGTAACCCTGCTTTTACGATTACTTTTTTGAATGGCATATCATTTCCAGCAATAATGAAATGATTGCATACAACCGGATGTTCGTCAAACGGAATGCATACTCTCCTGCCATCAACCCTCAGTAAGTGTCCAGCAAGGTCTTTCACTTGTTGTGGTAACGATTCTATGACTGATTTATCGATTCTCGATTTATCATAGCTTGCGATCCATGCACCGCGTGTTCTCTGCCAATATATTTTCTTTGTCATTTTTTTATTCTCCTTTAATTTCTTCCAGCCCGCCAACCGATTTGATCGACGAACTGGATATATATTTTATTAATACCGACAGTATATTTTTTGAAATAAATCAGCGAGGGACTCATCAACCGAAACACCATAATATTTTTCACATTGGACTTTTGTATCAACAATAGTTCCATTTTTTTCTCGCACCCAACAATGATTAAACCAAAACATGTCACTCAATGCATACCCAAATATTAGTTGATACTTAATTCTATCCTTAGTCCACAACCTAAATGCATCATCATAACAGCTGTTGGTCTCCCCCCTGCGAACAAAAATTTTTTTGAATGGGACAATATTACCTTTTTCATACAGCAATTGGCATATTATTGGGGACTCGACAAATTGCACAAATGCGTATTTCCCTCCATTCCTCAACAACCTATCTACAAGAAGTTCGACCTCATTTGGAACTGGTTGACTAATGATGCCAGTCGCACATTTTGGATCATATGAACCCTTCCACACATATTTTGATGCTTCCCAATATATTTTCGTATTTTGACTTCTATTTTTCATTTTTCTTATTCCTTTATATCCCTCCGGCAGTGCCTGCTCTGTCTACGCAACCCAACCATGAGCGCCTCAACCACAGGCACCGCCATCGGGATGATTATTATTTGGTTTGTGAAAGTTTTTCGTAAACAACTTGTCTCACCTGTGTTGCCAGCTTCGGCTTCGTAGAGAGCAACATGTAGGCCTTGTCGTTGCCCTCCTTTACTATACCCAAGAACCCAGCGGCTACTTCATCCGCGGGCGCTTCACGTTTCAGGTTGATCAGGCTCTCCCTCACTCCTGTCTTCGATTCCACATATTCGAGGATCTGTTTTGAGACAGAAGGTGCCATTCGGCGGATATACGCTGACTCACGGACTGACCTGATATCTTCACGTAACGGATCACCGTTCTTTGCCAAAGCTTCAGCAAGGTTCTGTCGGAATAATGCCAAATCATCTTTTGCCTTGATCAACTCAGCTTCAGCGTGAAGCTTTTTCTGTTGAATCGATTTTTTCTCAGCAGGCGTGATTCCAACAACTCTGCCATGCTTCAGGACAACACCGTTCTTCAGTGCGACCCGTAATTCCTGGATCTCAATTCGCCGGTTGGTAACCCGCGTTTGGGCTCCTTTGATCTTCTTTTGAATCAATCCTATGACGGATTGCGGAAAGATCTTTACGGGATTGTTCAGTGATTGCCGGATCATCTGCTCCTGCGACATCGGTCTGCTGGCGAAGAGCTCTCTATATAGTGCGCTTGGATCCTTAGCCCATCGTTTGATGGCATCTGTGGTGGTTTTGTCCAGTTCACCGGTTGCGAGATTCTGCATACCCTTCACATCAGGAATTTTCTTTTCCCGGCCAAGGTCGGACTTGGAACGAGCTATTTGCTTCGCTAATTGCGAAGTCGAGATGCCGTTAGTCGGCTTTTTCTCAGCGTTACTGGCAACATGTGCCATAAAACCTCCGTAAATAAAAAAGCCCTATTGTCTGGCATCAGGCAATAGGGCTTTCACTTGCTCGCTGATGCAGTTACTTGATTAAGTAACTACATCAATAAGTCGAATGTCTATTATTTACTCAGTAATGGTCTTTCACGGAATTTCACGTTTCCCCCAATTCTCTTCAGATCTTAGTTTTGCAGCATAATTTGATAACATTTCAGGTGTATACTCAGGGTTTGATTCTAAAATCCATTCCCGCAAAAAATCTCTGCACACGTCTATTCGATGCAAATTCGGACGTTTTGAATGTCTACTAATGCAATAGGTAGCCGCTGCTTTTTTGCCTTTTTTCCATATTTTTTTAGTATTTGTAATTGTTAAATCAACGTCTGGTATTTCATATCCATTCGATTTGAACCATTCTTCAAACTTCCGCAGGCTTGCATTTAGTAACAATAATTCAATATCTAAAGTCCTAGATGGTGCCACCTTGTATTGTTTGTCATACAATAGCTTAATAATTTCATTTCTTCGCATTCCAAACTCTCGATATTCGGAACAATTATTTTCATAGAGATATGCAGATTTTGCTTCATCAGATCCTGTTAAAATAGGAGATAAAAGATAATCAAGTAACTCCTCCTCATAATAACTTGAGTTTTCTCTAATTTCTTCATTCCCAAAAGCATAAAAAGACGGTGTGTTAGGAGGCGGAACTACTTGTTTGTGTTCAATGTGTTCATATCCTCCATGCTCTTTAATTGAAATATTATTTCGATCATCCTGTTTAATATCTATCCAAAGAGCAGGTTGATTAATTCTTCGTTTTTTGGGAAGTTTTGGAAAGACTAAATCTCCAAATTCATTAATAGTTAGTAATCGATTTTCTTTTAACCATATTATTGCACCTCGTTGAAACCAAGAAATTCGAGCAAACGGTTCATTAATGGTTTGTGCAATCTTGAGTATTTTCGTCGCCTCAATTCTTTTCTTCAAATCAGTCGACGATATATCTTCTTCATCCGACATAGGATATCCGAGAAAACTAACTTCCCATCCTAATTCACTCCATAACCATCTTATTCCACCATTAGTTGAAAATGCACCTACGTCGGGATGCCAATGAATGGATCCTCTCTCATAATGCCGATATCGACCAACACCGTCTGGAGTAATCGCCTCGTCCTGAATTGGATTTCCAAGAAAACTAGTTAGTCCTCCAAGTGTTTGGTATTTAATATCAATTGGTGTCATGCTATTGTGGAATTATATGAAGTTTCATTTTTATCGATTCAACCGAACAACTACATTCTCTTCCCCTCCCACTCATCCTTCGCTTTGCCATCGGGTTTGGTCTGCCGTTAAACTCGTCTGCAAATTTTGTAATTCTTTATAGCTAGATGTAGGTGTTTCATAGTAAATGAGGTTTAGTAATTCTCAACCTTGCTGAAATCAAGGTAACGATTGTTAAATTCTTTAATCCAATCATTAAATAAAACGGGGGCGTTTGCAGTCACAATTTGAACAAATCTCTCCCAAGATACCTTTTTCATGGGACCAGCTTCTGAATTCAACATTCCATTAAATTCAAATATTTCCTTCTCAACATCGGTATCAGCTGTCAATGCTATTACAATTGAATTTGATATGTCATAGTTATTCGTCAATCGATATTTTTCTGTCAATAAATAATTTCTCACAATTTGAGGACAGTATCCTCCAATTGAGCGTATAGCGATATCTGTAAACTTATTTACTTCTGCAGCTACACTTTGCGGCCTGTTCATATCCTTTGGATTGTTCTTCCCTAGCGAATCTGTATACTTGGCTTCAATTCCAAGAATTCCTTTTTGGTTACCTTCCATTTCGTAAACAACAAAGGCATCAAACGCAGTCTTATCGTTCAAATATTCAGCTATGGGTAAAGGGACATATTCAATCTCAATTCTTAATATTCTTTTTACAGATTGCTTGACTCCCACCTCGATTAAGAGCTCCCGAAAGAGCCTATTCACAAATTCTTCATTTCTCTCAACCGCCAATCGCAATGGAACAAACATATTAAAACACATTGGCATGCTTGAAAGCATGTTGTTCATCAAACGATATTGTTCAATTGTTTCCGAGGGTTTTTTTGTTGCGCATCGATATTTAGCGTATTCAAATATTTCTTCGGTAAGAAAGTTCTTCCCCGTAATATGTCCGTTTACGATCATGTTTCCATATCGAGTTTCACTGTTCTCATTAGGACCATACCCTGCTTCTTGCTTTAATACCGTTTCTCGGTAATGAGACTGAAGCAACCGTGCATTTGCTTGTAATTTATGGTCCCCCTTAGAGGTCAAATAGACCTTTAGTGATTTCTTTTTGAGGTAGTTATAAATAGTAGTGATTACACCATACTTTTCATCAAACAAGGCCTTAATGCCCAGATTAAAATCGTTTTCAAGAGAATCATCCGGGGATCCTCCATGAGAAGATTGGTTTCTATACTTTTTTAGAACCTTTAAATTTTCGAGGAATATTTTTGATAAAAACATGCTCCCATCTGGATTGTTTTTATAAAACAAATCTCTTTCAATGCTTTTCTCCTTCTGGTATGATAATAATTCTAAATAAATTTCCCCAATTGTAGACGCTCTCTTTAAGATTTTAAAACTGAATATTTCTTCAATAATTTGGCCTGATATGTTCAACATTCTCCGAAAATCAACAACAGCTGGTTTGACCACAACAGTATATCGATATAAAAATAATTGAAATATCATATCTACAAGAAATTGACTCGCTTTTTCGCCTAAGATCCTGTCATAATCGGGATATGATTCGGCAATCTCACTTTTGGCTTTTTCGACTAAGCTGCTTACAAAGTTAATATTTTGCTTTATGTTCTCTGATAATTCCGACCAATAGCTCTGGGATTCTTCCCATAGAGTTTCTGTCCAATAGTCTACTAACTCGTCATTGAATTGAATATTGTTCAACTTAAAATATTCAACAACAATGCTTCTTGTGATCGAATCACTCTCGCTAAGAAAATCTTCCGGATTGTGTTCTTCTTCATTGTATGACCGTAAAAGATCGTTCCATAATTCTGGAGTGATTAAAGATTCATACTGCATCCTTATTTTTTTATGCAGTTGTTCTTTAATCTGAGGATGAATTATTACCTTGGCCTCTCTATACGAATTTTTTAACAACTCAATTAGTGCCATAAAGCCTACTATTTTAAGATGTGCAATGAGTTATCGTCTAACCTGATTGATTTTCATTAAAATTGCAGCTGACGATATTTTATGACCCAACGCCCATGCAGTTCTGCTAACAAAATCAGTTATTGCATCATTTTTGACAGTCTCATTGCTTAATTCGATAACATTAAAATTATACTCATAGCGAAAATCGGAATCTAAAAGAATTGGAGTTGGTGTAATCTGATCTCCCAAGTCAATCGGTAAGAATTGAAGCCCTAATAGATCATTTAGTGATACGGATATATGAATATTACCCCAATACCCGAATTTAGAAAATAAACGTTCAATGTGATCATAAAATAGAGTTGTAAATTGGATTAATGATTTCATCCATATCATATCCGTTCGACTGGTTGCAGATGTGGTAAAACACAAGTTATATCGAATCATCACTGATCCAAATTGACTCAATTCGTAATATGACCCGAAATTATTTGTTGTGTTCGATTCAACAATTGAAATACCATCTTTAACGGGTCGGTGCATGACGTTCGTTGAAGGCAGCTGAAATCCGTCGCGTGATCTGACTTGTGAATGTTCGTAAATACTCTGCAATTCAATTAATGACGACAACGGAGAATGTGCAAATGTCGGAGAAGCAAATAATACCAAGCTACCCTTTCGATCCAACACCTTTTCAAGGCCCGCTTTTCTTTTCATGTGTTCGAGCGCAGTTCCGAGTAAATTCTCACGGAATTTTGTTGACAACTCTCTCTTGTTAACTAACCATGATATTTTATCGAAAGATATTGGATCTTCCGGCATGGAAATATTGCCAGTTCTATAATAGGCTTTCGTATTACTTTTAATTGCATGTGGTGTATCGCTGCTTTGGGCTATACGAATGAGAACAAATGCTTTATCAGTTGAATTTCGGCATATCTTAACTTCAGGCACGATTGGCGGAAATATCGAATCAATGCATGAATTGATGACTTTTTCTTCCCATCCAACAACATATGGAATGCCTTCA
>CALRIY020000029.1:0-33768 GCA_943364975.1 Synechococcus sp. UW140 | reverse complement strand
CGGTAAGCATGATGAACATGACGATTATTTTTTTCATGGTCTTCTCTCTATTTCAACAGCATGATTTTTTTCACGGAAACGAATGAACCGGCCTTCATGGTGCAGAGATACATGCCGGAGGGGATATTCGCACCATTGAACTGCGTCGAATATCTTCCCTGCTGCAGTCGCTCCTGGATCAGTGTTGCGATCTCCTTACCCAGCAGATCGTACACTTTCACCGTGACGAATTGTTCCGATGGAACAGTGAAACTGACGGTCGTGGATGGATTGAACGGATTGGGATAATTCTGCAGCAGTTCAAAACGATCCGCCGTCATGTTGTCTCGAAGGACCCCGGCGATCTTTTCGATGGAAAAGACAGGACTGGTTGAAACGATATTCGAGTCCAGAACCGAAGTGATCCTGACGGTGTAAGTGGAGTCGGTCGTGAGACCTGTTGCAGGAACTTTCCAGACGAGCCGTCCGGTATTCTCCGTGCTGTCCTTGATCTTCAATGCGAACAGACCGTTCTTGTAAAGACGAATGTGAACACGTTCGTCAAAATTGTTCTCGTATTTCAGTACATAGGTTGAATTGGTCGCCAGTTTCACGGATGCGGTCGGATACAGAATCGATAGGAAAACATTTGATGTCGTGAAGGTTCCAATGGGAGACCATGCGCTTTTCCCGATCTCATTCACCGCCCGGACGCGCCAGTAGTATTTCATCTTTGTTTCATATCCGCTCCACACCGTATAGGATGACATCAACAATGAATCATTGACGATCGGTGCCGTGAAGAGTGAATCTTTGGCGACCTGCAGATGTGCACCGATGATATGTCCGTCCGCACTCCAGCGGATGAGCACCGGTTTCGTTTGATTCACCAATGCACTCATTAAAGGAGAGACCAATTTAGGGACTGCCGGAGCCGTAACCGGCACCGGAACTCCGACGATGAATTCACCGAATTTCGTAGAAGTGACGGTCAGCGAACGCTTTGCAGCATTGTATACTGTAGTGTATGGGATGAACATCCCGGATCCCTCAAATTCCCGTCCGTACACGATCAAATTATGGAGATAGGAACTCGGCTGTATGATGGAACTGTCGAGCGTGATCTCAGCAGTGAAGGACGAGATCCCGGACTGCTCGATGATGAAGCGTCCCGGAAAGACCATCGGAGCCTGGTCCGGAAATTCCATCTTCACCGGTGAATACCGGTACCGTTTCACCGTAATGGCATTGTAACCGAACGTCGCGTCGGTCAGCTTGATGGAAATGCCGGTCCTGTTCGTATCCCCTTTGTTGAAGGAGTTGTCATTCCCCGGCAGAACCTCTGCGATCGTCACATCCGCCTCGGGACGTTTGTGATCGTTCCAGACGAATTTCAATGCGCGGTAACTCGGCATCTTGTCCAGTGATTCCATTTCAAAGAGGATCTGATCGGTGGGACTCAACTCCGTGATCATCGTCTTTCCGACGCCGACAAAACTGGCGGAACCCCATCCGATAACGGTATTGCCGTTCGGCAGTCTCTGAACAGAGCCGCGCGTGGGTGTATAGACCTCCGGCGTGTGATGATACTGCCAGACCTGTGTTGCTGTTTTGTTCACCTGATCGATCTTGTATTCCACTGCGCGCGACACCATCGGCACATGAAGATTCCCGTTGTCGAACAATATCAGATTTCCGTTCGGGAGCCGTTTCAATGAATGAGGAAATGTGAAATAGGCCGGCTTATTGGCCTCTGTCTCGCCGAAGAAGGTGAATTGATTGCTCTTTCCCCCCATTCTCCACATGAATTCGCCGGTGATGCGGTTCACTTTCACCACTTCGCAGGTGTTGCGGAAGCAGAGAAGGAAATTTCCGTCCGCATCCATATCGTAGGCATTGACATGGATATAATCGAATGCCGCTGCCGTCTGATTCATATACGTTTCGGGCACAGCGACATGGTCCCAGCTTCTCCATTGAAAGACGACGTTCTTCTGAAGGTCAAGCTCCTGCATGATGGAACCGACAACGATCGCATTCGCATTTCCCCCGGCAATAATTTTACTGAGATCCATATACTGAATATCGTACGCATGAAGAACAACATGTCCGTTCGCCAGCATCAAAAATTCATGCGTATCGGCTTCATATCCGTTCCCTGCTTTGAAACTGTCCACCGCTGCGAAATTGGTATCCAGCACGCGATGCACGCATCGGCTCCCGCCGGCATATCCCCAGTCGCTGTACGGATCGGCATACGTCAATAATCCGTTCGACTGCACTTTGAAATCGTACACATGTCCCGGCCGCCGCTGATACTTCAGGACCTTTCCCGTGTTATCGATCATATAGAAGAAATGTCCCACACCGGCCACATCATCCGATGTTGTAAGGAAGAAGTTTCCGGGCGAAGGATTGTTCGACGCGGTGACGGTGAATTTCGGGAAATCCGCCGGAAGAGAATCGGCTGAAACCATTTCCGGACTGAATGTTCCGGACAGTTTGGGCATCATTGTCTCTTTCCGGACGACCTCACCTTCTTCCGTCACAGCGTAGATCCGGGAGAGCGGTTCGGACTGCGGAGTGACGGTAAATGAGAACTCCCGGTCACCAACGACCGGTCCGCTCAGTTGGACCGTCACAACATCGGACGGTTTGAACGGGATCTCCGGATGGAATAGAACCGTATGGCGGTCATCGGATAATGTCAGCGTGCCGGCATGCAATCCGGAGAGCGAACCGGATACCTGGACCATCGATGCAGTCAGAGCTGAAGCATTCACCGGAAGGATGCTCCGGAGAATGATATTCGTCTCTCGGGAATTGAACCGGGAATCCGGCACCGGGGAAATGTACGACAGTGGCTGTGAGAATATCTGTGCAATTAAGAGCAGTAACAGGATGGTGATGGATCGTAAAATTCTCATGAAGATATCTTTCATTATTTAAGAACGACCATCCGTTTTGTTGCAGAGAACGGACCGGCCGACAACGTATAGAAATAGATACCGCTCGGTATCTGATGGTGTAACAAAGAGAACTGAACATGATGAACACCGGCATTCTGCCGTTCATTCACCACGAGGGCAACGTTCCTGCCGAGCACATCGGTCACCGTGAGTGACACATGGGCTGCCGCAGGAATTTCATACATGATCACCGTCTCCGGATTGAACGGATTCGGATAATTCTGACGAAGACCGAATCCATCGGGTACAGCCGATGCGGTCCCTTCCACTCCTGCCTGCACGATCTGACGGAACGAGATGTTATCGAGGATCACATCCACATCCGAAGCGCCGCAGTTCAGCAGCACGCGCGCATTGTTATCCGTCGCATCGGTCATAGTAAAATCAAATTGAAAATGCTTCTTCGCTGCGGTCACAGCCACTGCGCTCGTCTTGCTGTAATTGGTGTTCGGCGAAGCGATCATCGCCACTTTCGGTTCGATCGTTCTGCCTGCCGTACCGTACGCATCGAATTCCAATCGGTATTTTTGTCCGTTCACGACAGGAATGCCCGGCTGATTCAGCTGCACATGGAACGTCTGCGTTCCTCCTGAACCGATCTGAAGCAGCAGTTCACTGCTGTCGGTCATAAACGTGGTGGCAACGGCAGGTGAGGTCACAGCAAGATTCCATTGATCGGTGCCGTTCGAAAAATCTCCGTTCACCACCAGATTATCCCCCGGTTTGAAATTCCTGTACAGCGCATTCTCTTCGTTGGAGAAGGGCGTTTCTTTTCCTGCGGTGTCTTTACACGTCACTCTCACATAATACCGTTTACCGCTTTTGAATCCGCTCAGGTCAATGGCAGAAAGCGATGTGGAATCGACCAGTCTTACAGGATTCGGGAGCGTATCGATATAAAGCATATAGTTGTGGCCGGGACTCTGATCGAAGTGATTGATGAGCATCGACATTTTATCGCCGGACGTTTCCAGCGTGATCACCGGAGCGGCGGCTTTCCCCTTCCACGGGAATTTAAAGACGCGGTAACTATGGGCGGATTTGACAAACCCGAGTTCCATCACTTTCGCTCCGGCAGGTGTTACTTCGGTCAGCTTCGGCAGGGATGCATCGGCCCAGTTGATGAGCGTGTTGCCGTTCGGAAGCCGCTGAACATTTCCCATCCACCACGTGTACCGGTCGGGCGTATGCCGGTACTGCCAGACGAGTGTCGCTTTCATCGCCACAGTATCCAGCTGATATTCCACAGCGCGGGAAAGGGACGGAGAGTGATAATTTCCGTTATCCATCAGCGTGATATTGCCGTTCGGCAGAACGCGGATGTCGTGCTGGTATGACGGTCCGTTGAGAGGGTCATTAACATAGGCGAACTGATTGCGAATACCGCCGAAGCGCCACATCACTTTGCCCGTGGTGCGGTTGATCTTGGTGATCTCGGAAAGGTGCCGGCTGGAGGTGAGGATATTCCCGTCCCGGTCCAGCGCGATGGCGTTCATGTGGACGTAATCGATGGATTGACCGGTCAGATTCTCGTGAACGGCGTCCGTAATATTCAGATTGTCCCAGCATTTCCACTCAAAAACAAGATTGCCGGCGGGATCGATCTCCTGCACATTGTTCCCGACGATGGTAGCATTCGTTTTCCCGCTCGCGACCAGCTTGCTCATATCGACCGTCTTATACTCAAGCGAGATCAGCAGTACGTTGCCGTTCGGAAGGATCTGCAGTTCATGTTCATCGGTCCCTTGCCCATTCTTTGCCAGGATCTCGCGCGTAACGGTGTAAGTCGAATCCATCTCATAGAACCGGTAGAACGGTTCCGCAAGCCGGTATGAGAGGAGGCCGTTCGCCTGCAGTTTGAAGTCCCGTGCGTTCGAGGGCATTCTGCGGTAAAAGACCGGTGAACCGTTGTTGTCGAGGATCGCAATATAGGGAACGCCTCCCCAATTATTGAGAAAGATCATTCCTGGATCAGGATTATTTTTGATCGGGATCGAAACGTGCGGATAATCGGACGGAACAGCAACACCGTTGGGGAACACATGGACACCAACGGAAGGAGTGATGATGATCTGCTGCGCGCTAAGGTTCGAACATAGTACGGCAAGTGAAAATATAAACAGAAGGATATTTTTCATTTTTAAAAATCAGCATTTGTCTTTCATATGAGATAGCACACAGAAAAAGCGGAAAGAACGAATGAACACAGATGAGCAAAAAAGTGAAACGGCACTGTTTAGAACTTTGTTCTATTCGTATTCTTATGGACCTGGTTGTATATAGGTAAAATGTTTTCGATCGTTTGTAAATATTTTTCTTCGGAACTCCGGTTTTCGTCCAAAATTGAGAAGAAGCCCTACTTCAATATTGGTCGCACGTAAATAATTCAATATTTGCGCATCATGTTCCTCACGAAGCCGATCCGTAGACTTCAATTCTATGATAACTTTATCTTCAACAACCAAATCGGCAAAATAGTCGCCAACTCTTTCACCAACAAAATAAACTGTAATCCCCTTCTGTCTGGCAACTTTAAGTCCTTCCAGATTCATCTGTTTTGTTAAGGCATTTTCATAGACTTTTTCCAGAAAGCCGTAACCCAGAACATTATAGACTGTAAAATATGCCTGTAGAATCTTCGACGTGATCTCTTCATGCAGCATAAGAATATCCTTCAATGATTTTTACGAAGATATTCTTATCTGCTCCACCAATCAAAGATATTCTATTGGCTCATCAGTGCAATTCCTTTTTTCCGCTTCTTCCGTGGCCGCTTTTTATTTAAGCCCGAGTGATTTCATGTAGCCGGGATTGACGGTGCAGTTGACGAATTTACAGTTCTCCAGATAGTCGGCGAATGCTTTTTGGATGACGGCGCGGGACGGTTTTGCGTCCCGGAAATCTTTGTAGGTTGTGCGCGGCTTATTCGCGTATGTGATCACCGAATCCCATTCCGCCGTCCGTTTCACCGAAACCATATTGCTCGGCGCATCCATTTTTTTATACGGCCAGAAGCACCAGCCGAAATTGTTCCGCTCGTTCAGCCTGCGCCATGCATCGATCCATTGATCGCTGTTCTCTCCCGACTCCCCCATCCAGATCGGAACATCATACTTCTTCATGAAATCGGCATATTCCTGCACCATCGCCTGCGTCGTGTCGCACCAGTATTTGTGATAGGTATAGACGACATTCTTGTCGAACGGCGGTCCGAAGACGGAGAAATTATTGTTCCACTGCGCGCCGCCGAGGAAGATGACGTGATTCGTATCCACTTCACGGACGGCCGCGGTGATCCGTTTGTACAGAGGCTCAAGTTTGAAATTGAACTGTGAAGCATCAAAATAGGTCGCGATCGGCTCATTCAGGAAATCATAACCGATCACGATGGTCTCATTCGCATACCGTTGTGCGATCTCCTTCCAGAGATCCACCGTCAATTGCTGCGCCTCGGGACTCTCGAACAAGAACGGATATCCATAACTGTCGTCGATATTGTCACCGGTCTGCCCCCCGGGAGCACAGTGCATATCCAGCACCACATAGAGCTTCTCCTCTTTGCACCAGCCGATGATACGGTCCAGCATTTCAAAACCGGGACCGGCAAAGCGTGTGTCATGGTCCTCGGAAACGAACAGTCGGTAGTTGAACGGAACACGGACGGAATTCAGTCCCGAGCGTTTGATGAAGGCGATATCTTCCCGGGTGATGTAATTGTCGCGGTATTGTTTCCAGAATTTTTTTGTTTCTTCCGGACCGAGCAGCTGGGTGAATGTTTCGTTGATACGCTGAGGGGAATTGGTGTGAGTGAACTTGAACATGTATCCTTCGGGAACGAGCCAGTTCCCGATGTTGATTCCGCGGAGCAGGATCGGCTTCTTATCCGGTGTGATCAGGCTTGAGCCCTGGGTTCTGACAAAACCTTTTTGCGGAAGAAGCAGGAACGAACAGAGGAACAGTAAGAACAATATTCCGGAAAGTCGATTCATAACAACCTCAAAACAACGACGGTTCTTTGTTGGAGAACAAAAACGTCTTCCGCGGATTCCGCGGAGGAACACCAAGGGATCATAGAACCATGTGTGATTCGAATATCCTTGGTGCGTGAACGTTACTGCTGGATGAACTAAAATTATTAGAAACTATCTCAAAAATAGCTCTGTCACCCCCACAACGTGGCCGTTGGCCGAATGTTTCTGTCGGGGGTCCATTATAATGGATTCCCGCCAAAACATGTCCCAAAGGGATCCCTTGGGGACGGGAATGACACTCGTAACTTTATGTAAATTGTTTTTGAGATAGGTTCTACGGATCTTTTCTATACACGCGCACGTAATCGATCTCCATCTTCTGCGGGAAGATGTTGTCATCCACGCCTTTTGCGCCGCCCCAGTCACCGCCGACGGCGATGTTCAGGAGGAAATGGAACCGCTGATCGAACGGCCAGCCCTGCCATCCGGATCCGTCATTGTACGTGGTGAAGTATTTGTTCCCGTCCACAAAGAACTGCATGCTGTCCGCATACCATTCCAGACCGTAGGTGTGGAATTCTGTCGAGACATTGGGGATCTTCACCGAAGCGGATTTCTGCGTGCCGATCTTGAAATAGTACTTCAGGCAGTGCGTGGAACCGTGGATCACATTCTGGTCGTATCCCACATGTTCCATGATATCGATCTCGCCGCTGTTCGGCCATCCGCCGTAGACCCAGTCGGTCGGCAGCATCCAGATAGCCGGCCAGGTGCCGACGCCGGAGGGGAGTTTTGCACGGATAACGAATTTCCCGTACTTCCAATCCCCTTTATTCGCCGAACGCATGCGGGCGGAGGTGTAATTTTTGGTCAGATATTTCTCCTTGCGCGCCACGATCACCAGTTTGCCGCTATCCACATACGAGTTCTGATAACGGTCGGTGTAATACTGCAGTTCATTGTTCCCGCCGCCGCCGCCGTTCACCTCGTATCCCCATTTGGTGGAATCGACATAATTCAATGAGAATTCGTCGTTCCAGACCAGGGACCAACCCGGAATGGCGAGAAGCGTATCTTTCTTCGCCGTTTCGGTAACGGTGGGTTCGGTCCCTTTTTCATCCTCCTTGCAACCGGCTGAAAGGGATAATGAGACGATCAAGATCGTTGTGATCAACTTCCACAATAGTTTTTTCATAATGATGTTCCGTAAAAGTGCCTGTCTAATATAATTATATTCCGAGGTCCATGTGTCACGAATGCTTGGACCCGATGAATCCGTAATAGACGATATACAGATAGCATACTGCCGGAAGAATGAATGCGTGCTGGATCCCGAAATTGTCTGCCAACGCACCCTGTGCAACAGGGATGATAGCGCCGCCGACGATCGCCATGATGAGAATGCTCGAACCCTGGCTGGTCAGTTTCCCCAATCCGTCGATGCCGAGCGTGAAGATGGTCGGGAACATGATGGAGTTGAACAGCCCGACAGCAAGGATGGTCCACATTGCAAAGTGTCCGGTCGAGAAGACCGTCGTCATGACGAGCGCACTCGCCACCAGCGAGAAGATGCCGAGAAGTTTTCCCGCGTTGAATTTCTGCATCAATGCGGAACCGACAAAGCGGCCGATCATCGCACCGCCCCAGTAATAGGAGACGAATCCTGCTGCCGTTGCTTCCGGAAGTCCGGCAATATCCGCTTGTCCGAGGAAGTTCACCAGAAAACTTCCGATCGAGACCTCGGCGCCGACATAAACGAAGATGCCGACTGCACCAAGGACCAAATGTCTGTATTTCAATGCATCGGTCAATTTACCTGCTTTTGCATGATGATCCTCCACTGCGGCGATCACCGGCAGTTTTGATTTCCAGATCACGACTGCCAGAAGCACGAGCGCAACGGCAAGTCCTACATACGGCATCTGCACCATCTCCGCTTCCTGCTGCGGCGTCATACCAGCAACGGAAGATAGGATGAGCACGCCGCCGAAGTACGGTGCGACCGTTGTTCCGAGCGAATTGAAGGCCTGCGTCAGATTCAGACGGCTGGAGGCTGTTTCCGGTCTGCCGAGAACAGCGACATACGGATTGGCTGCAACCTGCAGCAGTGTGATGCCTGATGCAAGAACGAAAAGCGCCGTGAGAAAGAGCGGATAAGAGATCGCACTCGCCGCAGGATAGAATAATAATGCACCGACACCCGAGGTGAGCAGTCCGATCACGATCCCTTTTTGATATCCCACTTTGGCAATGATCGAACCGGAGGGGATCGACATGATGAAGTATGCGCCGAAGAAGGTGAACTGAATGAGCATGATCTGAGTATAGTTCAGATCGAAGACCCCTTTCAGATGCGGAATGAGGATGTCATTCAGACATGTGAGGAATCCCCACATGAAGAAGAGCATGGTCACAACAGCTAACGGAACGGTATAATTGCCGTTCTGGTCGTGATCGATGTGAACTTCGTTCGGTACGTTAATGGAAGCCATGGTACTCCTGTCAACTATGAAGTGATTATTGTAGAAGAAAACTCAATGCACGGACGGTGTGTCCCTGCGAATGTCGAGGATCCCGTTCCACCGTATCACGTAGGTGACCGGGACACATCATGACATTACGCTGTGTGCAGAAGAATGCTTCTGTCTGTTTAAGAATTCTTTTTATAGACCCGAACCCAGTCCACATAGACCGAGCAGGGAAAGACCGCGGACGGGATCACTGCACCGCCGTACGTTCTGCTGTCGCTCCCCCCAACGCCTGCACTGAGGATCAGAAAGAATGTGTGTTCGAACGGACGCCATTCGGTGAAGTGGTTCGAGTATTCGGACAGCATCCGCCGTTTCCCGTTCACATACCTGAATCCGTCCTTGTCCTGACCATCCTTCACACCGTTGTCGTATCCGCCGTCGTTGAAATAATGGATATGGTACACTTGATGATCTACAAAGAACTCCATCCTGTCCGTGAACCATTCGATCCCGTAGAGATGGAACATTCCGCTTCCGGCGGCGGTGTCATTCTGTGCCGGGACGACACCGGTAAAAAGAGGTGCGGAAGCCGGTGTTTCCCTCTGTGCGTATGAGTAATAACTTCCTTTGTGTCCGTGATTCCAGTCGGCGTACTGATTGTTCAGCCAGTTCCATGCATAATGGACGCTCCCGAGATTGTGCTGCGGGAATGTTCCGACATATTCCATGATATCGATCTCGCCCCCCTGCGGCCACATCAGCGATGTCCCTCCCGGCAATTTTTCTGCCGGCATCATCCACATCGCAAAGCCCTGACCTTTATACCTGATATCCTTCGACCAAATCCGCGCTTCGATCCGGTGTCCCGGCCCCCACGCCCCTTTCCCGCTTGTCGTGATCCGTCCGCTGGTGAATTCGCGGTCGATATAATGCTCGCTTCTCGTTACAATGGCGAGAGAGCCGCCGTCCGCATTCGGAATATCCTGCACAATGCTGACATTCTCTTTCCGGTCGGTGGCCCGGTCCAGCTGACCGGTGCCGAAGTCTCCGTTCACACCGGTGCCGGTCTCATAATTCCATTTCGTCAGATCGAGCGCTGCACCGGAGAACTCATCGTTCCACACCATCGTGTATCCGTCATACGGTGAAGAGACCGGTCTTTCATCCGGTTCTTCCACAGGATTCTTACACCCGCACAGGCACAACACCGAAACGATTCCCGTTATGACGCCGAACATTCTCACATCATCACTTCATTGCTTTCTCTGCGCCGTAGGTCAATCCGAAACCGTACGGGAAGAGCGGCGCGTATTCTTTATCGCCGATATTCACCGGGACCTGTTCCATACTCTTCGGCCATGAGTGGGGAAGTTTTCCTGTCGGTGCATAGTCGCCGAAGAGGACATCCGCCACGCCGAGACCTTCCGTTCCGGGGAGCCAAGCGGCGACGAACGCGCTGCTCTTTCCGATGGTCGAGGTGACGATCATCGGTCTGCCGGAGAGGAGCACCACGACTGTGCGGACATGCTTTGCACGGAGTTTTTCGACCAGCGCAGCATCATCGGCGGAGAGTGAAAGATCCGCGCGGTCACCGAACATCTCCGCATACGGAAGTTCACCGACCACTACGATCGCCACATCACCGCTGTCCGCTCCGCTGCCGTCCTGCGAGTATTTCACTGCAGTGGACGGAGAGACGGTCTTTTTCACTGCCTCTAGGATCGTGGTACCGCCGGAGATGACCTTGCCGGCATTTCCCTGCCAGCCGATCGTCCATCCGCCGCACTGGATACCGATATCATCGGCACCTTTCCCCGTCACAACGATCTTCTTGATATTTTTGGAGAGAGGGAGAATATCCTTCTCGTTCTTCAGCAGCACCAGGGACTGACGGACGGCATCACGGGCCACTTCGCGGTGTGCGGCGGACCCGAATTCTGTCAGCAGTGTTCTGTCTGCATATTTCGTTTTGAACATTCCCAGCATGAACTTCGCTTTCAGGATGCGGAAGACGGCGTCGTCGATCCGCTTCACGCTGACCGCTTTTTCGTTCACCAGCTGTTTCAGAGTGGGGATGAATTTATCATAGCTGTTGAAACTTCCGCGGACAGAGGTGGTCATCACCATATCAATACCGGCGTTGATCGATTGTTCCACTGCATATTTATAGTTCGGTGAGAGCTGATCGATTCCGTTCCAGTCCGAAACGACGAATCCCTGGAACTTCAATTCCCCTTTCAGGATATCGTTGATCAGATAACGGTTTCCGTGCATCTTGTTTCCGTTCCAGCTGTTGTACGATGCCATGATGGAGAATGCTCCTGCATTCACCGCATCGATGTATGCCGGAAGATGGATGGCACGCATCGTGGCTTCATCCACTTCGGTATTTCCCTGATCCTTGCCGTTGGTCGTACCGCCGTCCCCCATATAGTGTTTCACACAAGCAAGTACGGAATTCTTATCCGCCAGATCGGTTCCATGAAGTCCTTTCACATGGGCAACACCGAGCACGCGGACCAGTTCCTGATCCTCGCCGAAGCTTTCGTAGGTCCGTCCCCACCGTTCATTCCGTGCGACGGCAACGCAGGGAGCGAATGCCCACTGGATACCGGTCGCTTTCATCTCTTTTGCCGTAATGAATGCTGCCTGTTCAACGATCTTCGGATTGCGCGTAGCGCCGAGAGCGATGTTGTGCGGGAAGATCACTGCGCCGTCCACATTGTTGTGACCGTGCACCGCGTCGATACCGAACAGGATCGGGATCTTTGTCCGAGTCTTTTCCGTCAGCCCCTGCAGCGAATCATAACAATCCGCCCACCCTTTCGGGGAAATATCCGCGATCTCGGAGCTTCCGCCCCAGAGAATGGAACCGATATTGAATTTGATGATATCTTCGGGCGTGTTCTTCACCGCTTCATAATCGATCTGTGTCATTTGTCCGATCTTCTCTTCCAGCGTCATGGTCTTCATGAGTTTCTGGACCTGTGCATCAATCGAGAGCTCTTTTTTCTGCTGACCGTTGGCGGCCGTCAAGACGAGCAGCAGCGCACAGAGGAGTGAAAATTTCTTCATACAGATTTCCTTCGCTTAAAAATGATAATACATGAATTCACACTTTTTGATCAGCGGATCAGGACCATCTTCTTCGCCGAACGGCCGAAGCGTCCATCAACAACATAATAGTATGTGCCGGACGAGACAGCGCTACCCGTTCCGTCCTTTGCGTTCCAAAAAAATCGATGCTCCCCTTTTGACACGTCTCCCAGCGGCAGTTCCGAGACCATTCTGCCGAGCGTATCGAAGATCCTGATCGTCATCCGGTCATCGTGCGCAGCGTGCACCGGGATCACTGTCTGTCCGTTGAACGGATTCGGGAAATTCTGGCCGATGTCGGTACCGCGGGGAACGAGACCTTCGTTTTCATTGATCCCTGCCGCTGCCGGAACGATCACGATACCGTTCACCACCGGATTATCCACCTGCGCTGCGAAATGGATATCGAGTATTCCGTCCGTCACTTTCACATTCGCTGCGGTGCGGTGGACCTGCACCCCTTTTCCTGCGGTCTTAAAAATATCGATGTCCTGAATGAACGGAACCCCCTGAACGAAGACTGAAAAGATCCTTTTCGACTGCGCCGTGAAGAAGTTCTCCGCCATCATAAGAGTAACATCGTACGTTCCGTTCGGAACACGGAAATTATAGCGTACCAGTCCGTTCAGTTCGGACCGGAAGATCTCCGGATCCGCGGTACCGGACGCAGTGGCGGTATTGGTATAGAGTGAACCGTCCATCCTTCCGTATTCAACTGCCGGTCCCCATTCCTGATCCGGGAGGAATCCGGCTGCCGCACCGCCGCCGCAGTTCACTTTGACGGGGAAGGTGAGCGGAACAGTCTTGATCAGCACGGCATTCTTCACGCCTGAGCTGTTCATGTTTGGGGAACGGTCCTTGATGTTGTTGATGACGACGTTCGAAACGGAATCCTTTTTGTAATTCGTCAATGTCAGAAAGACCGTCTGAGAGTCGCTGAGAAGTTTTGCACCGATCACCGGCATCGCCGAATTGATATAGGTAGAAGGATTTTCAGCGGAGACAGGATCGAGTTCTTCCGTAAAACGGATCTCGACTCCATTGGCTTCGGCGCGTGCATATTTGACGGAAGGTCCTGCGTTATCCGTCAATCCTACGGCGCTCTCTTTGGTGAGACAAAGAATGAGTTTCCCGTCCTGAAACACGGCGTTCGCATGGATGAAATCGCAATTATTGCCGTTGAATGTGTGTGTTGCCTTGCTCCATCTCGTCGTATCCCACGAATTGAAATCATCCTTCCAATCGACGGTGAAATTATTTCCCGTGCCGTAGTTCCCTGTTCCTGGAGTATGGGAGGAATACTGTACCCAGTCGTAATACGCGAATGCAGGAAGGACATTCTCATTCCACTTTCCCACCCAGCCGTCATAGACCGGATTCCAGATGTTCATCATGATCTTCTGCGGAAGGTTGAGCGCAGTGATATGAGCGCCGGTCTGCCGGTGGACCTCCGTCCCGTCCACGAACCACGCCACATACTGCGGTGTCCATTCGAACGCATACGTGTGATAATCGGCGGCGGGATTGAACGGCGACTGATAATGACTGACGTGGTTCAGCTGACCGGGGGTGATGGGATTGAACTGGATGTCATCCGCATACCGGCCGAGGATCTCGATATCGATCTCGTTCCATTCCGTTGCGGGATAATTATCGTTATAGGTGAAGAACGAGGTGAGCATCCCTTCGCGGTATGATGATTTCAACCGCACTTCGAACCGTCCGTACGTATACGATGCTTTCGTCCGGTATTCCGCCCCTTTATAGATCTTCGCTGACAGGAGCACAGACGAACACAGTATAAGGAGGAGGATATTCTTCATGCTATTTTATGACGGTCATTTTTTTGGTCGCCGTGTATGCCCCGGCCTGCAGCCGGTAGAAATAGACGCCGGAGCTGAGGGATGCAGCGTTGAACGGCACGGAATATTCTCCCGCTTCTTTCAGTTCGTCCAGGACGGTAGAGACTTTTTTCCCCAGCACATCGAACACCGTCAGTGTTACCCGGCCGTTTGAAGGGAGCATGAACGTGATCTTCGTGGAAGGATTGAACGGATTCGGGAAATTCTGCACAAGACCGTAGGACGAGGGGATCGGTTTATTCTCCGGCCGGACAACGGTGATGTTCTCGCTCTTGTCCACGAACTGCGCATATTTCGCTTTGGCCGATGCATAGACCGGTTTTTCGATATCGCGTTTCATGCGGATGAGCCCCATACTCTGAAATCCGTTGTTCTGTCTGTACCAGTCGAAGATGGTCCACCATGTCACGCCGGCAAGGAATCCGGTGTAATTGAACCGTCCGTCCTTCGTGATCGGGATCCTCTGTTCGAATGCGCGGAACGTTGAATCGAATGTCTCCACCTGTTTCGGGAATGAATTCATCTCTTCACCGGACCAGAATCCGAACTCCGTGGCGATCACCGGTTTCTTCGGATGGAAATCATTCGCATCCAGGAGGAAATTCCTCGTCCCTTTGTATTTGCCGAAACCGTACGGATCATAGAAGATCCCGAAATACATCGTCCATCCCGCCACATCCAGTTCATACTGCGATGCATCGAATGGTCCCGGACGGTCCGCCGCTGCGGATTGTGTGAACAGTCGACCATCTTCATACTGCGACTCAAGATCGATCTTCATGAACTGGAAGAACGCTCTCCGCCCTGCGACATCCCTGCACTCGTTGGCGAGGCTCCACATTCCGATCGAAGGCCGGTTCCGGTCGCGGAACGCCATTTCACGGAACATCTGATAGTGGATCTGACGCACACTGTTCTGAATGAGCCACGGGAACGATTCATCGAACCACCAGACCGGGATCTCTTCCATCACCACAAGACCGAGCCGGTCCGCCACCATATACGTGAACGGATGATTCGGATAATGTCCTGTGCGGAGATAATTTGCATTCACTTTCTTCACCAGCACAAGATCGGAATAGATATTCGCCGTCGGCATGCTGCGGCCGTACTGCGGATGATCCTCATGCCGGGCAACGCCGTGCAGGAAGATCCCTTTCTCGTTCAGCATCAGTTTGTCTTCCGCTGTCTTGATGGTGCGGACACCGAACTGCGTGTAGAACTCATCCTTCACTGCGCCGTTCTGCGATACGGTCACTTTCAGAATATAGAGATTCGGTTTCTGCGGAGACCAGAGTTTCGGCGAAGGAATGGTCAGTGCGGTATTCCAAACGGCGACGGATTCAGCCGGCACATTGACGGACTGCTGTGTGACACCCTGCAGTGCGATTTCGGCGCCGGCGAGTTCGGCCGAGATCTCTTTCATCATCGATGCCGTATCATTCATCGCCGAAAAGACGCGCAGCGTCACATCAACGGGACCGGATGCCGCGGTACGGTTATTGAGCACGACCGTCACATCGTGAAGTCCGCTGATATTCTTCGTGACGATATCCGCCCGGGTCACGGAGAGTTTGTCGCTGAATTCCAGATAGACATCATGGATGATGCCGGTGTAATTGAACCAGTCGGACTCCACATACGGAACGATATCCTGCCGAGTGCCCCACGGAATATTGTCCACGCGGACCACGAGCACATTGGCGCTGTCGAACCGGAGCGCTTTGGAGACGTCGAACGAGAACGGGGTATAGCCCCCTTCATGCCAGCCGAGATATGTTCCGTTCAGCCAGACATCGGCGATGTAATTGACGGCATAGAAATTCAGTTTGGCAAACCGCTGCGAGAGCGAATCGCCAACGGTGAATTTTGTACGGTACCACACTCCGTTCTGATAGATCTCCGGCATCCGTTCGTTCGCCGCCAGCACATTCTCGATGGAAGGAATGTTCTTGTCGGTCCACACTGCATCATTATAGTAGGGAGAGTGGCGGTCGGCGGCTTCCGTGATGAGCGCGGCATAACCGGCGGAATCACGCATGGACATGGTGACGATATGATTGGCGCCGAAACGCATTCTCTTCCAGAGTCCGGCAAGCGAAATGGTCGTACGCTTCTGTTTCTCGAACGACGGTACTGGCATGCCGTTCTGATACGGTACGGTGATGTCGGAAATTGAATTCAGCCGGAATGTGGACTGCAGCGTACCGACCTGTGCATAGGTGAGCGACAGACAGACAAAAAGGAGGACGATCCGGGCAAGAAGTCTCATGAGCGTTTGGTCCAGATGGTAATTGAAGCAGTCCGGCGCCGCAAGGACGCAGCGCCGGAGGTCGTGTTAAAAGTTGATGCCGACGGTGAATTTCTGAACATCCTTCAGAATACCGAAATCCTGATACGCATAATCGAACTTGATCTGCACACTTCCGACGAGCGCCTGTTTTACGCCGATGCCGAGCGTCATTCCCTCTTCCGATTCCTCGAGGAACATGGATTTGAAACCGCCGCGGACGGCGAGGAAATCATTGAACACATACTCTCCGCCGAGATCGATGCTTTCATAGTTGTCATTCGGATGCGAGGCATCCACGGCAACGGTCAGTTCATTGCTCTCATCCTTGTATAGTTTATAAGCAATACCGACGCGGAAATTCAAGGGGAGTCCCCACTCTTCCGTTGCCAGGTTGGCGGGAATGCTGCCGTTGTTGCCCGTTGTGGTATTGTCGATATCGTGGGTGACCGCCGTGGAGGTTCCCATGAGCTGCATCTTGGAACCGAAGTTCGTGATGGACATACCGAGCACCGCTCCGTCGAACGGGGTGATGTATTTCACGCCGATGTCGATCGCCATGGCGCTGGCGGTCATTCTCCAGATCTTCTGATGGATGAATTTCGGATTGAAGCCGATGGAAAAATTGTCGGTCAGTTTAATGGCATAACCGACGCTGACAGCGATGTCGGAGACGGAAAATGTTTCGCCGTTCCCTTCCGGTCTGTCCGTGGTCGTCACGCGCATCTCATCGATACTGGAACCGGTGAACGAGACGCCGACCGTTCCCATGTCGCCGAGCGAGAACGTGCTGACGAGATAATTGTACTGGATATCCGCGAACCACTGCGTGTGGTCCACAAAGATATTGCCGCCGTGCACATCGGCAAGTCCGGCCGGATTCCAATAGAGGGAACTCGGATCGTCCGCCACGGCGACGAACGCACCGCCCATGGAGAGTGCGCGTGCACCTTGTCCGATGGAAAGGAACGGCGCTGCCGTCGTCCCTTTCTTCGAGACATTCGATTTGAACACCTGCGCGGATGCGCCGACTGAACAGAGCAGCAGCAGGATGATAAGAGAGAGAAATGTTTTCATGAGATTCGTCATTGGTATGGTCTTTCTTATTTGATCACAGCAAACTTGCCGATATGTTCGCCGACATTGGGCGCTTTCACATGGAACACGTACAATCCGTATGCCACTTCCATCCCGTCCTCAGAGATCAGGTCCCAGGAAACGGAACCGTTCGTCATGGAAGGAAGCTTCTGGATCGTCTTGACCAGGGATCCGGCGACGGTGAAGATCTTGATGGTGCATTCGCTCGGAAGATTGATGAAATCGATCTTCCGGTCTCCGCGTCCGCTTTGATACAGCGTTCGGCGTTCCCATTTTGCCGCAGCCACGTACGGATTCGGCACTACGCTGATCTTGTTCAGCTGTGCTTTTGCCAGTGAGTTATCCATACGGGAAGCATGCGTCTTGAACTCGAAATAATCCCCGCCGGCGAACTGCTTCGTCGTCTTGATGAGGAAACGGTCACCATCCGTCGGAGTGACCGGTGAGGTGAACGGACGGAAGTTGTATGCGAAATTGTAACAGATGCGGAAGTTCGACACATCCACGAATCCGTCCAGGATCCTGATGGTATCGCCGAGCGAGAATTTTCCGTTCAGATCCACATCCTGAATGATGAATTTGCAGCGGTAGCCTTTGGTGATATTGGTGATGGTGAACTTCACCGAATCGGTGATATAGACCGGCACATCATCGAATGCCGGTGCATCTTGATTCGTGCTGAAGAACTTCACTTCATAATCGCCGGGCCATGCATCGTTCAGCGATAAGACCGATTTGTCGATATTCATCCTCAGCAGCACATTCGTTTTGCTCCCCGGCACCCAGCCGGAGGCCGAATCGATCACTGTCACCGCGGTATCGTTGCGGACGGTGATAACGAGACCGTTCACCGGCGCGCTTGCCGCGGTCAATTTAATGTTGCGCTGGACCGTATCCGTAACCGAACCGTCCGCATTGATGCGGATGATCCCGTAGTTCTTGGTCTTGTATTTGGGCATCGTTCCGGTCGAATCGAAATAGACGCGGTAGGTATTCCCTTCCACCATCAGGTTGGGGTTGACGATACCGACATTCATATTGCCGGTGCCGATCCCCTGCTTTACTGTGGAGAGATTCCCGGTGATCTTTGCTGCAACATATCCGGCTGCTTCCGCATTCGGAATGACAACGGCACAGTTCTGATCGACGAATTTCAATGTTCCGTTGAAATCCTCCGAGATGATCTTTGTACATTCAGACGGCGTCAAACCGCCGGTCGGTCCGTAGATCGGATCGAGTTTGGAGGGGACAACACCCATGTCGTACGATACGAGTGCATAATAGTATTTTGTTCCGTTGACGACCGTGGTATCGATGTATGAATTGACGATCCCCGTCTCATCACCGCGCCAGAAATGCGCGCCGTTGATGCCGACCGGATCCGGTCCGCGTACGGTATCGATCAGATCCCACTGTGCGATCGGTTTCCAGAATTTCCCCTGCCCTTTGGAATCGGTCACCACTTTCAGATCCTGGAATTCCGGTTCCGAACTGCGGTACAACAGATATCCTTCAAAATCGAATTTCTTCAGGAAACGGTCGTATGATTTTTCCGCAACTGCATCCCAGTACAGATAGACCTTCTTGTTTGCCGGGACTGCCGTCAGTGTTGGTGTGAGCGGCGGCTGTGCAAAATTGTAGTTCGCATTATAGATCGCCTGCACCGTCACTTTATTGAAGATCAGGTCGTTCAGATCATCGCCGAACAGCACGGCGATAGAGAAGCGTTCACGCTGGTTCCTCTTCAGCGGGAAGATGCCGGAAGAGAAGACCATGGAAATATTCGAGTTCGTCACGGACGTGTCGACAAATCCGCCGGTCATCACACCCCACATGATATTGTCGTTCTTCGGCCAGACGCTTGTGGGACCTTTCGGTCCGAGGATGTTGATGTATGCGGACTGAAGACCGATCTGATCGGATTCATCCTTATCCGTCCTGTCAAATGCCGGTTCGCCCAGTGTGGGAAGTCCGTCCCCTTCACCTTCATCCGGTCCCTGATACTGCAGATCGAACGGACCGACGCCGTCCTTGCCAAGATCATCGTTCAATGGTTCGTCAGAATCCCATTTATTATTGTTGTTCACATCGGTGAATCTCTGCCAGTCCTCGTCATTATCAATACCGTCATCACGGCGTTCGTCGATCATTTTATTATTGAACGCTGTCCCGTTCCTCCACAATGTTCCGTCGGTCTTCGTTGCGTCCACATCATCATCAACTCCATTGATGCCGTTTCCCGGACTCTCAAGGAATGCCTGTCCGTAATATCCTGTCTTATAATTATCCGGAAGACCCTTTCCGAGCGGCGCCCATGCATACGCCATATCCAGCACACGGTCGAATTTCGCATCGTTATTCACCGAACCGACGCTCGGATCGGTATAGAATCCGAACACCGTTGAATCATAATTATTATCCGAAATATTGATCACATCATAATGCCAGAAGATGATATCTTCGGCAAGCACATGCGTCCATTGAAAACCGCGCGTTTCAACACGGATGCCGAGTCCGCCGCGGGCGCTGTCGCCGGCCACTGGATAGAAGCGGTCCAGCGCATTGGCAAATTCCTTGTCCGGTGCATCGTCGATCACAAAATACGTCTCAAGCTGTGCATTGCTTACGCCTCGGCCGAAATATCCATACCAGTATCCGTCCCATTTTTTAATGGAATCTTCCGACGTACCGTACAGATCATAGAAGATGGAGCGGGGCCACATGGACGGGAAGGTGGATTTGTCCACATTGATGCCGGGCTTCGTGGAGGCAGGATTCACATACCCGGGGACCGGTTCCATTCCCCAGATGTCGCGTGTGACCGGATCGACATCCATTTCTTCACGGTACGCTGATTCGATCGGGGTGATGTATTTCACTCTGCCGGTCGCATCGGTGATCTTGATGCGCGAACCGATCAGCAGTCCGAGTCCGTCCAGACTCCGGTGCCCCGAACCTTTCGGCCATTCACCGTGCGGAGCACGTACGGCACCGTCGAACCAATCGGAGATCTCGCCGGAATTCTGATAGATCGTCCGGACGAGATTACCGTCCAGCGTCCCTTTTTTCCGGTACTGGATGTTCCCTTTCGGTTCATTGCGGAACATTTGAACTTGCGGTGTGACCTGCGCGGAGACGATCACGGCAAAGAGCAGCGACAGCAGGCCAAGTTTCGTGACAATAGTTGATGTTTTCATAAAAGAATGTTGTGCGATGATCATCGCCCGTTAAGTGAATTAAAAGTCTAAGTTAATACCGAACCGCACATTCCTCGGTGCAGAGTAGGATGTCGGATTGTTGATATACTCTTCCGCAGTGTTCAGTCCGTAGATCGCACCGATCTCTTCCATGAAGATGTTCCGGTTCGCACGGCCGCTGGCCGCATCCACACCATATTCATTCATGATATCGAGGACGTTATAGACGAGCATGAACAGGTTTCCGCGAACGCCGAAGAGGTTGAAGGATTTCTCTGCACGGAAATCGAGCGAATAGGTGGAGGGTTTGATCCCGCCGTTCTCAAAGCGAAGTCCTCCGCTCACGCGGATGCTTTCCGTGTACGGGAATCCGACGCCGTATCCGAAGATCAGTCCGGTCATCCAGTCCCCCTGCTCTCCCACATTCAGCGACAGATTCAATGTGGAACGCTGATCCCAATCCAGCGGGACCACTTTCTTGTTGCTGGCCAGCGGCGGATCGGATTGGTTGTTGAAGAAGACGGAGAGCGGATCGGACGCATTTCCTTCCGCGATCTGATACGTATAATCGGCACGCAGGCTGTAGTAATCCGCGTAGCGTTTCTCCACGGAGAAGATGAATCCGCGCACGTTACCGTAATCGCGGTTCACGTAACGGGCATATTTGAATCCTTCATGCGTCTGCACGATCTCGGTGCCGAGCAGGTTCCGGATGTCTCGGTAATAAATGGTGAAGTCGATGCCGACATCGGTGAAGAGTTCCTGCTGCAGTCCGAGTTCATACATCACCGTCCGCTGTGCATCGATATCGGGATTGCCGGTGACGCTCTGCAGCTGCGCGGTCGGTGCGATGAGATAATCGGTGTTATTATAGAGATTGCCGAAGGACGGGATCTGGAAGAAATGTCCGTACGAAAAGTGGATGATCCCTTTGTCCGTGATCGGGAACGAGACGCCGAGGCGCGGGCTCACCTGGATCTTCTCGCGTGCATCCTTCATCGTGCCGGCGACGCCGAAGGCGGAATCGAACAAGTGATTACGCATCGGATTCTTCAGGTCCGCGAGGATCTGTGCGCGGGGATTGAAATAGTCGAACCGGATTCCCGCATTGATGATCATGATACCGTATTCCATCTTATCCTGGATGTATCCGGAGGCTTCATACGGTGATTTGCTGTAGCTTTGATTTCCGATCGTTCCGAGACGTGCATACTGCGGAACATACGCGCTTTCGGCGACGGAGACACTGGATAATCCGGTGCCATGGTCATACAGCCGGTGGAGGCGCGCTTCGAGACCGGCGGAGATCTTGTGCTCTTTTGTTACCTGCGATGCGATCGTCCACTGGCCGATGAATGATTCAGCTTTGTTCTCATACCGTCCCCCCTGGTTGCCGCCGGCGCGGAAAGTGAAGTCGGAGACCGGTTCGCCGCGGTACGGGCTGACATAGCGCGGATCGTACGGATTCTCGTAGAGATATCCTTTTCCGGTGAACTTGTTCGCCGAGAATTTCAGGGATTGGAATGTGCTCGCGCTGAGAACATGGTTGATCTGGAAGTTCTGCATCCAGTTCTCGCTGAAATGGTTCATGATGCCGTCGGGCGCAAGTTTATACGCGTGATCATATCCCTTCCACTTTGCCGTTTCGAAGAATCCGCCGTAACTGACACGGAAATCACCGAGCGACTGTGAGAATTTAGCATTGAATGAATACTTCTTGTACGGATTCATCGAGACGAATGCACCGTCGCCGGTGTTCTGGTTGATATAGATCGAACGGTCGTTCGGAATCGGGAAGATCGGAGCATCATCCGTGATATTATAGACCCGTTTGCCGTAGAGATGACCCGCTTCATCCTGCATGCGTCCCGTCATAAAGAAGGAAAGTCCGTCCAGAACATAGGTTGGACCGCTCAGACTGAAGGTGTAATTCTGTGTGCGGGAAAGATCGAGCTTATCCAAATTATAGAAGATATTGCTGCGGTTGGTGACATGATCGCCGAAGTATGCGCCGAACGAACCGTGAAATTCCGGTGCGCCGTCCTGCGTCACGATGTTCACCACGCCGGACATCGCCTGTCCGTATTCCGCATTGAATGTTCCGCTGATCACTTCCATTTCACGCACGGAGGAGTTCTCCGGCACGAATCCCGCACTGCCGCTCAGCGGATTGTTCACCGAGATGCCGTCCACCAGATAGGCAACTTCACCTGTTCGTCCGCCGCGGAAGTGTCCGCCGACAACGCCTGCCTGAAGGTTGATCACCTGGGAAAGATTCTCTACCGGCATCACTTTCATCTCCTCGGCGGAGACGGTCACGGATGTCGATGTAAGGTCCTTCTGCACCAGCTGCCGTTCTGCCACGATCACCACTTCGTCCCCTTCCACGATCGATTCTTCCATCACAACATCCATTGTGGTGGTCAGATCGATCTTCACGATCACGTTGCGGATGGTGGATGTCTTGTACCCAAGACTGGAAACGGTGAGCGTGTACGTTCCCGGAGGGATGTTGCTGATGATGTACTCCCCTTCGAAATCCGAGGAGGCTCCCAGCTTCGTTCCCTGGAGCATCACGGAAACGCCGATGACCGGTTCGCGGGATTTTTTATCGGTGATCTTCCCGACGAGCTTGCCGGTCTGTCCTGCGAACAGGAACAAAGGGAACAGCGCGGTCACGAGAAGGCTGATGAGTGTTTGTCTGGAGGTCTGGAATATTTTCATAAGAATTTCGTTTATGTTGATGGTCACCACTGTGTGTTTCGATACGTCATGTGATAAAAGAAGCATGCCGGAAAGCTGCTGCTTTTATTATATGACCGCACTGCCACGATCAGAATGTTCCATCATAAAAACTGCGGTCGCCGTTTTTCTGCGGCGACCGCAGCAGTGTCAATTGAACAGCTGTGCGTTTACTTCAGCAGCATCATTTTCTTGGCCACGGTGAACGAACCGGACTCAAGTTTATACACATACATACCCGATGAGAGTGTCGATGCATCGAGGCTGACAGTGTAGGAACCCTGACCCTGGTGTTCATTCACAACGGTCATCACTTCACGTCCGAGGACGTCATAGATCTTCAGCGAAACCATTCCGCTGACCGGCACACTGTAACGGATGCTGGTCGAGGGGTTGAACGGATTCGGGAAGTTCTGCGACAGTTCGAACTGTGTTGCAACGGTATTCTCGCGGCGGACAGATGTGGTCCACTGCGGTCCGACCCATGTGTGGCTCCAGCGCCACATATCCTGCCATGAGTTGTCATCATTGTACGGTGAATAGCAGAGGATACCGTCACGGGCATTCCACGGCTGGCCGAGATCGATCGGTTTTCCGTCGTTATCGTTCACGGAGAAGTCGATCGGGATGCGCATTCCAAGTTTCGGAACGAACTGCGTTGAACCTGTGGAATCTGCCAGTGTCTTGAACGGAATCTTTGCTTCGATCGTGTAGCCGGATGTCAGCGTCTTCTTCTTCCACACATAGCTTGCTCCGGGAAGCATCAGTCTCTTGCCATTACCCGGGTTGTCAAGGATAACCGCGAATTTCGAGAAGCGAAGATGGAAATCAGGTGTTGCGCCTGATTTATATCCTGAATGTGCCTTTCCTCTCCAGTCATAAAGACCGATGAAGAGATCCGGGCAGTCGTTGCCGTAGCTGCCTGCGAGATCGAGCAGACTGTCCGTCACAACGATATCGTCGGTGACATCGAATGCAACATAGAGGTTCGTTGCATCCACTGCAAGGTACGATTTCACGGTAAGATCAGCATCATTATCAACAACGCCGCCGGTCACAACATGGCCTTCGCCTGTTGCCGGGGTCTTGCTGATGATGATCGGTTTGATTGCGGCAGCTGTCCATTCGGTCAGCGCACCGTCGTTTGCAAAGGAAGCCGGTGCACCGTTGTTGATCACCGGTACGCCTTTTGCCGTTGTTGTCACTTTGGCGCTGAGTGCCAGAGGGCTGATGTTGCTGGCGCCGTCTGCTGCGTTCACACCATAGTAGTACGAGATGCTCTGATCTGTTGCCGGTGCACGGAGAACATGTGTTGCTGCGCCGGTCAGCGGTGCATAGTTATACGGGCGAAGCTGTTCCACCGTGGAATCTTTCGGATCGGTGAAGGTTTTTTCGCTGAAATACACATTGTATTTTGCTTCCGGTTCGTTCGGAACATCGGTCCATGTGATGATGTTCGAGAATGCACCGGAGATACCGGAAACGGCTGTCGGAGCTGCCGGCGGGACTACGTCGAACACGGGGTTACCGGTCCAAACATCGGTGATGTAAATAACGCGGCCCGGTTTACCGGATTTCTGTGCCATGAAGCCGAGCACGTTCACTTTGGAAGAATCCATGTGACCGGTGTTGTCCTGATACACAAAATTCTTCAGGGCGATGGAATAGGAATGCCATGCACCGTCTGCAATAAGATCGAAGATCACGCCGGATTTTCCGCCGCCGCCTTCAAGCTGCACGCGGATGGAATCCTGATCAGTGGTCGCTTCTGCTGCCGCTTTCATTTTGAATTTCAGCGAATCTTTTGCGAATGCACCGACCATATCAGTCGGAGTGAGATTCACGCCGATTCCTGTGTAACCGGAATCTGCACCCCAGCTCGGATTGTTCCCCTGGGTCCATTTGATTGCATTCTGATTTGCTGCTGTTCCTGCGCCGACTTCAATTGCGACGTTGGAACTTCCCCATGACCAAGCATCACCGGTAACGGGAGCATTGAAACCGATACCGTTGAAGAACAGGACCGGAACGGCTTTGGTGCCGAAGCGCTGGAAATTATCGAACGAAACTTCGATGGAATCTGCATCGATCGTTGCGGAAACGATCACGATTCTCCATGTGACGAGTTTGTTCAGATCGAACTTCTTGTTGTTCTGCGACAGTCCCCAGCTGGTCGGGGGAAGGATGAATCCGGTTGAATCCGGATCTTCGCCGCCTGTGGAGGTGCGTTCACGCAGAGAGACACGAAGATTGACCCAGCCGGAATTCACTTTATCCAGGATGGTCTTATGCTCTAAGTCCCAATATTCAACAGCATCAGCAGGATTCGGCTGATCGGTGAATTGGAAACGCATGGAGATATTCTCCGGTTTTGCAGGAGCAGTTTTCACTTTGATCCAGACGCTCAGCGATTCACTGGAGCTCCAATCGAAGTATGTACCGGCAGCCGCATTCATTCCGAACTCGGCATAGGTACCCCACGAGTGCTTGCTTGCAAGAACGTTGCGGACGGAAAGTGATGCTGCGCCTTCCGCTTTATTCGTCGAATCGACCTTCAGCGTGATGGTGGACGGTGCTTCAAGACCCGTCGCCAGCAGCGTATCCGGCCGAGGACGATCGAAATTATCGACCGTTGTATATTGCCCAAACGCAAATAACGTTGCGCAGGCAACTGCGAACAGTATAGACTGTATCCTTCGCATAAGTGAACCTCCTGTGTTGTATATGGTGATTGTGTGGATTATTGAAACGTACTGTGAAACAATGACTGTGAATCTAGAACATCCGCTGCCGCTTATGAATGATTCATTCTCGACAACACTCGCTGCACCACGACCAACTCCTTCATTGCGCTGATCACGGCATAACTCACCGCCGTTACCAGTATTCCCGAAAGTGAAAGATAAAAGATATTCGCACCGTCTAGAACGACGGATCCGAAGACAACATTCGACAGG
This sequence comes from Synechococcus sp. UW140, assembly GCA_943364975.1. Lineage (GTDB taxonomy): Bacteria > Bacteroidota > Ignavibacteria > UBA10030 > UBA8401 > UBA8401. The sequence continues at coordinate 7,136 of CALRIY020000029.1, read as the reverse complement.
AAATCCACTGCCGCCGATATTGTTCCCAGCACCATGCTGAGCGACAGGACAAACGGCTGTTGTTTTTTCACCACCATGGACAATGCGAACACTGTCACGATCGGTGATGTGAACGTCGCCAGGAATGCGGCGTACCATACGGCGACCGCTCCGCCGGCCGACCGTTCGATCGGGATCAGCAGAACGGAGATGATCACGGAAAAGACGATCGCCAGTTTATTCATCAGTGTCTGTTTCTCCCGCTCCTCCGTCCGGCTGAACTGCGGATAGAAACGGTAGGCGAAGAGCGAACCGACCGATGAGATCGTTGCGATGAACATTCCGATCAGTCCGGCTGTTGCCCCCATCGAGAGCAGCAGCGTAATGGCTGCAGTTGCTGCCGGACCGTTTGTGCGTCCCATGCCGAAGAACATCGGCAGAAAGAAGAACATGATCCCTGCAAGAACCACCCCTGCTCCGATCACCCGGTGGATGATCGTCGAATTTTTCTTCATACCATTCACTCTGTCCGTTTCGCTCATCTCCAGCCACGACAGCCAGAAGATGATGAGGCTCAGCGCGACAAGCGGTGCGAATCCTTCAAGAGAAAGGAATCCGTCGGTCGAAATGATCATGCCGGACTGAAAGAAAGAGGGTTCAAAGAGAGAGTACAACGGATAACGGAAGAAGACTGTGTTCACGATCATCAGAAACAGGATCGCGAACAGAATGGAACTGGCGGTCTTGCCGACGGTATGGATGACGGATGATCTGCCGACCACAGCGGTCAATCCAGCCAGCACGGTAATTCCGATGAGCGCTACATTGTGGGACTCACCGAAGAATTGCGGAAGAATAGAGTCCAGCGCCCACAGCAGCGTGAATGTCTGAAAAATAGAAAGGAAAATGATGCCGTGCAGCGAGAGAAATTTCTTCCCCATCGTATGATGATTTTCAAAGAATGCCGATGAGAAGGTGCTGACCTTGGAACGGAAGAGGAACGGAAGTGAAAAGACCAGTGTGATGATCCCGAACAGAATGCCGTCACTCATGCCCGGAGTATAATTCGGGACCATAATAACAGCGGCACTGAAGATCACACCAAAGAAGAGGGGGGAATTCATCGCCATCCCTTCGTTTGCGCGAAATTCATGATCATGTTCACTGTACCAACGGTCATTTTTGCCTGTTTATTGTGTTCGGTCGTTAAAAGACGCTATGATAGCGTACCTAACCTTTGCACATTGCATGCCAACAGGACTTATGATGAAAAAAGGAGTTTTTAGGGGATTTTAAAGCAAATGAAGCGAAATTATTATCAATACGATAATAGGGAAGTTATAAATCTAATAACTGAGCTGTTCCATTCCCAACTCTGAAAAATGGGAATTTCCGCACTATTTTATCCCCAACTCCTTGCACATTCGGTGATAATTGGAAGGTGCAAGTCCCAGTTTCTTTGCCGCCTCAGCATCGGATGCCGATGCGGAACGGATAAACTCGATATATTTTTGACGCACCAGCCGTTCCAGCTGCCGCAACGGCAGGATATCCTGCATTGAAGAAAAATCGAGCAAACCGGCGGAAGGAAGTCCTGCGCCGGAAGCGGCATGACCAAGAACGAATTGGATCGTCTCTTTGCTGATGATGAGATCGCCGATGAACAGCAGACGCTGCACCACATTCTTCAATTCCCGGATATTCCCCCTCCATGGCGCCACCTTCAGCAGCGCCATCGCTTCGTCGGTAATCTCCGGGACTGGTTTGTCCATATCCGTACTGAACTGCCCCATGAAATGATCGATGAGCAGAGGGATATCCTCCATCCGATCGCGCAGCGGCGGAACATGCACCGGCACAACATTCAGCCGGTAGTACAGGTCCTCACGGAAATTCTTTGTCTCCACTTCATGTTCCAGATTCTTATTCGTGGCGGCGATGATCCTCACATCCACACTCACCGGCTCCGTGCGCCCGATCTTTTCGATCTCCCCTTCCTGGATCACCCGCAGCAGTTTCACCTGCGCAGAGAGCGGCAGTTCTCCGATCTCATCGAGGAAGACCGTCCCGTGATTCGCTTTCTCGAAGAGTCCCGGTTTCGATGCGGTCGCACCGGTGAACGATCCTTTCTCGTATCCGAACAATTCGCTCTCCACCAGTTCGGACGGGATACTGCCGCAGTTGATCGGAACGAAATTCTCCAGACGGCGCTTGCTCTTCAGATGGATATGCTGAGCGACAAGTTCCTTTCCCGTACCGGAATGACCGGAGATGAGCACGCTCACGTCGGATTCGGCGCACTTCTCGATCTGCATCTTCAGCTGCTCCGCGGCGGGAGAGGTGCCGACGATCTGCCGTTCTTCAAGCGTGGCTTCGACGGACTGCAGGAGCTTCCGTGTTGTCTTCGTCCGTTCCTTTTCCAGGACGGACTTGTTATATGCGTTGATGATGGAAAGGATGAAATCGGTCGGCTGATAGATATACTCGTCGATATCGCCGGGATATTTCGTGCAGTACCAATACGCACCCGCTTTCATCAGACTGTCCGCAAAGTGGAAATCCGCGATGTTCACCGTCATCTTTGTGATGACAATGATCTGCAGCGTGGCATCGATCTTCTTCATCTCGCGGATAAGATTCTCCCCCATGATGCCGCCGGCGATCTGGAAATCCATGATGATCACATCGAATGTATCCGAAGAGCGCGCAAGCAGATCGAGCGCAACTCGTCCGTTCGACACCACTTTCCTGATGCGGATCCGTTCCGAGAACGGACGGAGAGTGTTCTCCACACGGCGGACATCAAAATCTTCATCTTCGATCAACAACACGTTGATCACTTTTTCAAGGTTCGCCATTATACCACCATTGTTGGAATACTGAATGTGAACATACAGCCGCCTCCGGGAAGATTCTCCGCGTCCAGGTCCCAGCCGAGCCGCTGCCGTGTGATCTCATAAGCGATATAACAGCCGTAACCCGAATGTTTCTCGCTCCCCACCTTCTTGGTGGAGGTATGCTCCATGAAGATCCGTTTGAATCCCTCCTCGTTCGTTTCGAGAAGCCACGGTTCGATCCCCGATCCGTTGTCCATGATGCGGACGTAACACTCCTCCGTTTCCGGATCGAATTCCGTCCGGATCGTCACCGTGACCGCATTGTTCCCCGCGTGGTCGATGCAGTTCTGGATGATCGGTTCAAACACTTCCCACACGACGAATTCGTTGATGTTCACGATCGGCATCCGTTCGTCCAGCTCCATTCGGTACTGCACCATCTCGCTTGCCGTTGAGATCCGCTGGAACACATGCTCCACCAGGAACGAGAGCACTTTGTTCAGGTCGGTCCGGAAGATCTGGCTGCGGATAGTCTGCACCGGAGGATCGTACCACTTCATATCATAGATCACCCGCGCAATGAAATTGGCGTATTTCGTGATGCGGGATTTGATCAGGTCGATGTTGTCCACCGTCAGCACCCGCATATCCTCCTTGATGAATCCCATCACCTTCTCCGCTTTGTGATGCGTATGATAGATGCGCTTGGTGAAGAGCAGTTCGTTCGCGATGTTGATCTGTTCCGCAAGATGACGCTTCTGCTCTTCGAAGAGGAGTTCCTGCGCCTTGTTCCGTTCCTTCAGCGTGTAGGAGGAGATATAGAACATCGCGATCAATCCGAACAGAATCAGCGCGGAATACGTGATGGATGTTTCATCGTATGCCGAGATCATTTCGTTGGTGATGATGGTGAAATCGGGCTTATTCCGCATATACATGGCGCCGGCCAGTTCGCCGCGCGGCACGAACGGGACGAAGATGTGGAAGGTTTGCCCGTCCGCCACCACCGTCTGCACCTGTTCTTTCGAAATGAAATCCTTTTCGATATTCCGGTAGAGGGCGATCGCTTCCGAGTGCGCTTCGGGCGTCAGCTGGACATTTTTTTTATCCTCAAAGATATACGAATAGAGCACGTGTCCGTCGTCGATCGCCGCGATCGCCGAATCGCTCCGGACAAGCAGACAGATCTCCTGCACATTCTGCTGCAGATACTGCTGACTCAGGATGATGTTGATATCCTGGATGAGCTTGCTCACTTCATGCGGCTTCAGATTCTCATTCTTGGATCGTGACTCCAGCAGCAGCTCGATCGATGTGGCAGTGAGATTCGCCAGACGTTCCGCCGAATCCTGCTGATACCATTCCTGCGTGCTGAAGAGGATCTTCTGCAGCGACACTTTGTGCACGAACGAGATGATGATCTGGAAGAAAATGAGGATGATGAAGAGAACGGTAAGATGCCGGATCTCAAACCGGTAATGGCCGATGCTCTCGCGTATTTTGGACAGGTGTTGTTTCATCTCATCGGATCAATAATGCTTTGGAATCGATCATCGCCGACGCACGGTCGAGCGCCTCGTCCACCGTGATCTCCTTCTTGATCGCGCGGTGGATGAAGTACGAGATGATATCGGAGATGCGGGTGTAGTCCTCGATGAACGGACGGTGGAATCCGCGGTCCACCAGTCCTTTGTAATATCCCAGGTCGGGATGCAGATCCATATATGCCGTATCCCTATAGATACCGCTGTTCACCGGGATGTATCCTCCCATTTCGAACATCATCTTCTGAGATTCTTCCGTCTGCAGGAACCGGATGAACTCGATGGCTGCCTCTTTCTTGGTGGAGAATTTCGAGACCATCAGATTCCATCCGCCGTAGACGGACGTCGGCTGTTTTCCCGGGAAGTGCGGCAGCGCGGCACGTCCGATGGAACGGAACTTCGATGTGTCGGAATAGATCTTCCGGAAATTTTCCACAAAGTTCGGCCAGCCGCGGACGAAGACTGCGTCGCTGTCCAGCATGAATTCGTAGCTTTTGTTCTCGTCGAACTCGGTCACTCTGAGCGGACTCACCTGTTGTGTATGCACCAGGTCTACCAGATACTGGAGCGACCGTTTCGCCACATCCGAGCGGAGATCGATCCGGTTCGCGCTGAAGAATCCCGGCTGAAGACTGTTGATGATCTCAAAATAATTGCAGATGAGACCTTCGTAATCATTCGCCTGGAAAATGTAGAACGGTTTTTTTCCGTAGTTGAGAGAGGATCGAAGCTTCAATAGTTCGTCCCAGCCGATCGACCCCTGGAGTTTCCTGTCGATCTCTTCAGCATTCGGAAGCCGGTCGATGATATCGGTCCGGTAATACATCACACCGATGTCGATGTAGAGCGGCATCGCAACGAGACGGTTGTTATGGACGCAGGAACGGATGGCGGGCGGGATGATCTTCTTCTGTGCTTCATCGGGGAAATAAGGATTGAGGTCCTCGCACCATTTTGCGAAGCGCGGCGTCCAGATATAATCCACGGAAAAAATATCCAGCCGGTCGCTCTTGCTGCGAAGGGAACGGGCGAGCAGTTCCTTCCGTTCATTGGTGCTGAATTTGCTGAAGGTCAGGTCCACCGGGATCACTTCGATCCTGCCGGCATGTTTCCGGTTGAACAGTTCGATCACCGCTTTGTGCGCCGGGGAGATATGGTCCGCAAAATAGACCTTGGAGACAGTGCTGTGCTGGAAGATGAAATCGGTCGTGCTGAAATTGGTGGCGGCAATATAGAGTGCACCGATCCCAAGGATCAGTCCGGCACCGGTCATCAGCATTTTCATTGTGGAATTCATTAGTGACAAAATAGAGTAAGAGTATTCTAAATGCAAGCCCGCCTTGGGCGGGCAAGCCCGCCTTGGGAGAGCAAGCCGGTTATGTCAAGTGCATGGCACCTGCAAGGTGCCATGCACTTATATAAAAAAAAGCCCCGCCCAGGGGAAGGCGGGACTTTTAGCGAGGTTGTAGCGGGGGTAGAACGAGTTTCTTAGAACTGTATCCTTTCCATGGTTTGTTTGAGTTCAGTGAAGACGATCGGTTTCTGTAATGTCGAGGTGAGAGGATCCGCTTCGATGAAGTAATCCACCTCGTCCCCAGAGATCAGGATCACCGGGATATTCTTTGCCGCTTCATCGCTTCGGATGCGGCGGATAAATTCCAGTCCGTCCATGGTCGGCATATGATAATCGGTCATGATCAGGTCCGGACGGACCGAATGGACCAGTTCCAGCGCTTCTTTTCCCGTTTCGGCAAACACTGTTTCGGAATTCTCGACGATCCGTTTCATGAATCGGGAGAGGATGAGACGGTTCCCTTTCTGGTCATCCACGATCAGCACCCGTTTGCATTCCGTCTTCACCTGCTTGGGGAAGGTGAGTGTGAAGACCGTTCCGGTCCCTTCGATGCTTGTTGCTTCTATCGATCCTTGATGTTTCTTCATGATCTCGTAGCACATCGGCAGTCCGAGGCCCGTACCGATCTCTCCTTCGAGTCCTTTACGGGAATATTTCTCCTCCACTTTGAACAATTTCTTCAGATCCTCTTCCGGAATGCCGATGCCGGTATCGGTGATGGTCAGGACCGTCTGCTGATCGGAATCCTCTTTCAACGCAATCGTGATGCTCCCTCCGGCATTGGTGAACTTCAGTGCATTTCCCGTCAGATTCGACAGCAGCTGACGGAGCAATTGTTCGTCCGCATTCACGGTCAGCTCTTCCGGCACATCCGACCGGAACGCGATCCCTTTCTTCATGGCGATGCCGCGCAGAGAGTTCATCACCTCATCGGAGATCTTCCGGACCGGCAGGGATTGGAATTTCATTTTGATACGGCCGGTCTCCAGCCGCGACCAATCAAGCAGAGAGTTCACCAGATTCAGCTGCTGCATGGCGGCCTCGTTGATGAAGCCGACATATTCCAGTTTCTCTTTGTCGGTCAGCGTGCTGAATTCACTCTTCAGCAGGTCGCAGAATCCGAGGATGGAGCAGAACGGGGAACGGAGATCATGCGAGACGATCGCCAGGATCTTATCCTTCTGCGTATTCAGTTTGGTCAGTTCGTCCTGTGTGTTCTCCAGCTTCTTGATGTTCGCCTGCAGCTGCCGCTCGAGCATCATCCGTTCGGTGATGTCCTCCAGCGCTCCTTCAAATCCGATCACTTCCCCGTCATCGTCATGCAGAATGCGTGAGTGCGCCAGCACGATGATCCTGGAACCGTCCTTCTTCTTCAACTCAAGCTGAGTGGACTTGTCCGCATTTCCGCTTTGAAGATTCTCG
>CALRIY020000028.1:0-33987 GCA_943364975.1 Synechococcus sp. UW140 | reverse complement strand
TTTGTTTTGTTTTGCTGGACGGACGGGCGTCCGCCCTTACAAAATGTTTTTGGTTTTCCCTGTGTTTCTATGTTCCTATGTGTTTAATGCTATTCTTCGAGACTCCTATCGAACTTCTTATCCACCACCGGCCGTTTCGGAAGATTTGAGAGCTTCCATCCTAAACCATAGATCGTTTTGGTCACTTTCAGCAGCTTTTCAAAATCGATCTTCGAGACCTCGTCCGACACACGGTGATAATCTTCATGGATGCCGTCAAAATAGAACACGATGGGAATCCCCATCTTCGCATAGTTATAATGATCGCTCCGATAGAACAGTTTGTTCGGATCGGAAGGATCGTCGAACTTGTAATTGAGTTTCAGATTATAGAGGGATGCATTGTTCGATTCGTTCAGTGCGCCGAGTTCGCTGCTCATCATGTTGGAACCGATGGAGAAGACCTCGTTCGTACCGGAGTAATCCTCATTCTTTGAAACTTCACCGGTGTCCGGTCTGCTTCGGCCGATCATATCCATATTCAGCTGCGTGATGATCTTTTCAAGCGGGACGGTCGGATGCTCAACGAAATATTTGGAGCCCCACAATCCTTTCTCTTCCCCCATATGCCAGATGAACATCAGCGAACGTTTCGGTCTTGTCCCTTTGGAGAATGCTTCCGCCATCGCCATGAGACTGACCGTGCCGCTTCCGTCATCATCCGCGCCGTTGTTGATGGAATCGCCGTTCACCGGTTCATTCCGGATGCCGATGTGATCGTAATGCGCGCCGAATGCGACATATTCATCTTTGATCTTTTTATCGGACCCTTCCAAGATACCGATCACGTTCTGCGTGTAGAGTGTCTCCACGGAAACGGCAACAGTGAACGATACTTTCTTCGCTGCGGAAAGAAGGAACGGTGCGACAGAATCCGCAGACGCGCGGCTGCTCATGGACTGAACGCCGGTCTTTTCTCCTGCAAAGATCGCATCGATCAGTTTCGCCGATGCAGTGATCGTGGGTATGGTTGGTTTCTCGTCCGCTTTCTTAAATGACGGAACAGATAATGAACCGCGTTCTACTGCAGCGGTCTTATTCCGTTCCCATTGACCCAACGCCGAGGCTGATGGAATGGAGATGATACCGAGTGCACCGTGATTCTTTCCGTAGTTCGCCGGTGAATCGAAATCCACACCAAGCTTTCCGCCGAAATCTGCCGGTGTGATCCCTTTCGGGAATCCGCCGAGGACGACCATGATCTTTCCCGAAACATCCAGTCCCTGATACGGATCGACATTCTTTCCTTTGTGGATGTAGCCGTTCTTCACATAAATGAGCGGTGCAGAGACTGTCGCTCCAACAGCTGTCGTGATATAATCTGTCCCGAATGAAAATGATTGACCGCCGGTCTCAACCGTTGTGGCGGATGGTCTGACCTTCGTCCTGTTCAGCATGATCTTCTGAAAGTAGGAACCGTTATCCCCGCCCGGTGTGTAGCCCCAGCGTGAGAGATGCGTGGCGATGAACTTTGCGGCGATGTTCAGTCCGCGCGAAGGTGTGTCGCGTCCTTCCAGTTCATCGGATGCAATAAAGGTGAGATAGTCGCGAAGCTGTTCCTGTGAGATGTAATCGACATTCCCTGCATCGACGGTTCGTTTGTTCGGCTTTTGCGCGAGGGTGATCGTAACTGCAGCGAACACCAACAGCACTGCTATTCGGCGGATCATTCGTTCTCCTGATTGATAAATGACCCGTCAATGTAGAAGAAAAATGAACCGTTTCCAAACAGTTATCGGAGCAGGATCAGTTTCTTGACATCTGTAAATGTTCCGGCGGTGATCGAATAAAAATAGACACCGCTGGAATTCATCAGCTGAACTGCGGATAATCGGACCTGATACGTGCCGGCCTGCTGATATTGATCGACAAGCGTTCCGACATTCCTTCCGAGTGCATCAAACACCGTCAGTGTAACGGACGCGGGCTTCGGAATTGAATATGCGATGACCGTGCTAGGGTTGAATGGATTGGGATAATTCTGGAACAGCTGGAATGTTCCGGGAAGATTTTTTTCCGAGGAACGGACTTCCGTCGGACCGTTTGTCTCCTCAAACGTTCTGTGCTGATTCACCGGTAGATTTACGGCGTATTGATCGGTTCCGGACTGCCACTCAATCTTGATGGAGTCGATGACCGCTGCATCCCGAAGACCGAAATGAAGTCTGAGATTTTGACTGTTATATCCGCTCTGTGCCTGCACTTCCTGCATTTGCCAAACCGAACGTCCATTAATGGTCGCTTTCACACGGACCTTCGTTCCGATCGCGCTCGTGTTCGTCACCGTCCCTTTTAACATTACGGTCAGCCACGAGTGACCGTTCCCGTCATTTGTATAGAGAAAATTCTTCTGATTCAGCCGGTTCGCCACAAAGATATCGACATCGCCGTCATTGTCATAGTCCGCTCCGGCAGTGCCGAAAGAATTCCCGCCTTCCGATACGACCGCACCGCTGGTCACTTTTGTGAACGCATGGTCCGGATAACCGCTGTTGAGATAGAGGAAATTATTCTGTCCGTCGTTCGCCACATATAGATCCAGATCGCCGTCATTGTCCGCATCGAACCAAAAACTTCCCACGGAATTACCAGCATCATTCGAGACGATGCCCGTATCGATCCGTGTGAATGTGTATGCAGGCGGGCCGCTGTTCCGGTAGAGATAACTTTTTTGATTCAGGAAGCTCGCCGCAAAAAGATCCAGATCGCCGTCATTGTCATAATCCCCCCAGCTTGCGCCGAGTGTCGCTTTGGCGTCGGACAATGTTGTCACACTGAATGCGCCACCCCCTTTGTTGGTGAAGATATGGTCATTCTGCGTCCCGGCATTTCCGATAAAGAAGTCCGGTCTCCGGTCATTATTATAATCGCTCCACGAACCGACTATGGAGAAATTATTTCCGTCCGTTACGATCGCACCGGTATCAATTCGGCTGAAGGTAAAAGAGGGGGGACCGGAATTGATATAGAGGTAATTATTTCCCTGAAAATTCACCGTGAACAGATCCAGGTCACCGTCATTGTCGATATCCACCCACGAACTGCTGTTGGAGTTTGCGATATCAGTAACTGGAAGACCGGATGCGATCTTGAGCAATGCGGTATCCCCCTTCCCCTGATAGAGGAAGTTCCCGAAATTTTGACGGTTGGTGACGAACAGATCAGGACTGCCGTCAGCGTTATAATCACCTGCAGTACTTCCGATGGAAGAACCGCCGTCCGTCACGACTGAACCTGTCTTCACCTTAATGAAGTTTCCCTTTGTGTCATTAAGATAGAGCGAATTATTGATGTTCGACAGATTTCCGTTCGACACGAACAGATCGAGAAATCCATCCTTGTTTACATCGAGCCAGGTTCCTCCCCCGCTCTCAACGGAATCGGTCACCACAGGATTGGAAATGTCCGTTACTCTGGTGAATGTCTGGGATGAGGCTTCACTGATCAAAACGACGACACACAGTGCAATGCAGATGGGATGTGCGGAGAATCGGGTAAGAAGTTTACTATTCATTCGTTTTTTTTCTTTCATCGACAATTAATTATAAAATTGCTTCGTTTTACGAAGTAACGAAGTCATCATATCGGAACAATGACAATATTTATTTCCATCAGCAGTAAATACTTCGCCTCTTGCCCGCCCGAGGCGGGCTTGCTTTGCGTTGTCATTCTCGCTTGCTCTTGGCGGGAATCTATTATATGGATGCCCGATAGGAACATTCGGGCATGACAACTATATTTTGTGATAGGTTCTAGATATTATTTCATGAGCAGCATTTTCGTCACTGCGGAATACGTTCCCGTTTCAAGACTGCACAGATAGAATCCGCTGCCTAGATCTTTTCCATTCAGTTCCACTTCATGCCGTCCCTGCTCCAGCTCTTTGTCCACTAGGAGCATCACTTCCCGTCCTATCACATCATGCACTCTCATCGTCACCAATCCTTTTTTCGGAATGGTGAAGGAGATACGAGTAGATGGATTGAACGGATTAGGATAATTCTGTTCCAAACCGAACGACGGAATCGAACCGTGTCCGTTCATTTCACGATATCCGGTGAACGAGCTGTTGTTATGGAAGATCTTTCCCTGCTGCCCGACAGTCCATCCTTCTCCCCCCGGTATGAGATCGATACTATAGAGATCGCCGCTGAATGCAACCGATTGCGGCTGCCAGGAGAACCCGCCGTTGGTCGTGCGGAGGATCGTGCCGTTGCCGACCGCAACTCCCCGCAGAGAATCGGAGAATGCGATGTCATACAGATTGCTCGTTGTTCCGCTTGTGACTCCGCTCCATGACTCGCCGCCGTTCGTTGTGCGGAGGATCTTTCCTCCTGTTCCGACAGCACAACCGTTCATCGGAGTGCTGAAATCGATGCAGCGGAGATCATTCGTTGTTGTGCTGGGACGGATACTCCAGGAGCTTCCGCCGTTCGTCGTGCGGATGATCGTTCCGGAGAATCCGACCGCGCACGCATTCATCGCATCGGTCATTACGATCCCGGCAAGTTCCACATTCACTCCTGTCGTTTGCGGATTCCATGTGTCGCCGCCGTCAGTTGTTTTCAGCACCGTCCCGACATGACCGGATGCCAATCCGACGGACTGATCCGCGAAGTGAACATGCACAAGATGCTGCGTTGTTCCGCTTGTTTTCGGAGACCAGGAACTTCCGGAATTCGTCGTACGCAGGATCAGTCCGCTCTCCCCCACCGTAACACCGGAATTAATAGTAGGGAAATAAACATCCCTCAGGAATTTGGTCGTGCCGCTCGTGCGGGGAGTCCATGTATTTCCTCCATTCACCGTCGCAAGAACAAGTCCCGTCGTGCCGACGATGAATCCGGTATCCTTCGCCGGGAACGAAACTCCCAGCAGCACTTCGGAGGAATTGCTTGTTTGTCCGCTCCATTGTGCAGCGGCGATTGAATTCAGTATAATGAAGACGACAAGGAAGGGTCTCATGATTTTCCAGTTTTAGTGTTTTAAATATTTTTTTCGGTAAAATGAAAAACAATTATTTTTTGCCACTAAATCACAAAAGCACAAATATGGAGATAAAGCTTCGATACACTAAACTCAACTTTTTGTAGAATTTCGTGTATTAGTGCCCTCCCGCCATCTGTTAGGCGGGCCTTCGTGGCAGAAGCAATACAGTTTTCGCCACCAATACACGAAAACACAAATATGGAGATGAAGCTTCGATACACTAAATTCAACTTTTTGTGGGATTTCGTGTATTAGTGCCTGCCCGCCATCTGTTAGGCGGGCCTTCGTGGCAGAAGCAATAGGAATATTTTTAAAATCAAATCTGTGAAAATCTGTGGCAACTTCACTTCACCAGCAGCAGCTGTTTCGTCTTTCGAAATGATTCCGCATCCAAAATATAAAAGTATAATCCGCTAGAGAGATGCTCGGCGTTGAGAAGATACGAATACGCACCGGCGGGCCGATCCTCATCGATCATCGTCATCACTTCCCGTCCGATGGAATCATACAGCTTCAGGGAGACATGCCCGCTCTGCGGTGTGTTGAACCGAATGGTCGTCCCCGGATTGAACGGATTCGGAAAATTCTGGAACAGCGCATAGTCCGATGGAAGTGAACTGTTATCCTCAACATCCGCAATGGTGCCGGTCAATTGAAAGACCATGCTCTTCTCCAGTTTCAACGGACTGCCGTTGTTCCATGAAGTCACGACGATCTTCGGCGTATAGGTGATCGACGGGAGCGTTCTGATCACTCGTCCCGGGAAGAGAGTGTATGCGATGGACTGTGAATCGTTCGGCATCAGCACGAAATTCCGCGGAGTGATGATGATCGCAGAATCCGGCTTTACCGTACTGAACGATGTCGCTCCATACACAAGAGACACAGAGATCGAATCAAAGCCTTTCCCTTTATTGTAGAGCTTCAACACAGTATCTTTCTTCGGTACATTCACATCGATCAAACCAAGATTGACCTGCGTCGTGTTGAAATTGATCAGCGGCGCCGCTTTCTGTGCGATGATATAATCTTTCCTCACGAGTGTATCGCTCTTCACTCCGTCCGACACGATCAGCCGGACAGAATACGAATCCGGCACCGTATAATTGAACGTCGGATCTTTTATCGTTGCATCGGTCACGCCGTCCCCGTTAAGATCCCATTTCCAGGATGAGATGACCGATCCGGTCCCGCCGAAGGATTTATCCGAAAACTTCGCGATGAACGGAACCTGGTCCAACAGCTTATCGGCGGCGAAGAGTGAACGGAGGAATGCCGGGTCTCCATTCTCCGTGATGTTCAACGATTGTTTCACAGCAACATTGGTCATCACCGTCTTCGAACCGGAGAGCCACTCCACCACCAGCGAATCGATCAAGGCTGCATTACCGAGTCCGATGTGCGCTACAGGAGTGTTGTGACCGTTGAAACTGTTCTGCGCGGAGATCTCCCGCATCTGCCAGTAACTCTTCCCGTTGACGGTCGCTTTCACTTTTACTTTTGCACCTATGGCAGATCGGTTCAGCGGGAATCCGGAGACATTCACTTTGATCCAACTGTTCGCTGCCGGCTGGTCGTTCCTGTACAATTCATGCGTACCGGTTCCGTTCACAACAAAAAGATCCATATCACCGTCATTGTCATAATCACCGGCCACCGCCGCAATATGCTGTGCGGCAGTCTGCACCTGAGGGATCGTGTCGATCTTCAGGAACATTCCGGCGCCGTTATTGGAATAATAGACGCACTTGTTGTTTCCGTCCCGTGTGATGAAACAATCGAGATCGCCGTCATTATCAAAATCGATCCAGATATTCGAGAGTGAACTGTTGTTGGCGGAGACGATCGGTCCCGCCTGTGCCGCCGACATCTTCACATATGTTCCCGCATCATTCCGATACAGATTATTCTGCGCAACTCCTGCATAGTTGGTAAGATACGCATCGAGATCGCCGTCATTGTCGTAATCGATCCAGTTCCAGACTTGTCCGTCCACTTCATCCGTCGCAATGGCGCCTGTTGTGATGCGCTGTAATCCCGGATTTCCTGTCTCCTTGAGGATATTCTTAAAGAGATAATCTTTCGCCGGAATCGCCGTTGCCGGACCGCTGCCGATGAAGAGATCCTGATCACCGTCCAGATCATGATCGTACCATGTAGCTACAGTATACGGTGCCAGATTCTTCACCACGTCGCCGGTAGTGATCCGCTCGAATTCTCCTCCGCCAAGATTCCGGAAGAACGGATTCACGATCGCCGTTCCGACGAATCCCTGGGGATGTGTGATGATCAGATCCACAAATCCGTCATTATCAATTTCTCCCCACGCGCTTGCCCAGCCTCTATTATTGATCGAACCGATTTCACCTTCTGTCATTGGGGTGAAAGAGAAATTGGAATCAGCTCCGTTGTTTCGGTAGAGAACGGATCGGGGACCGGAATAGAAACAATCCGGATCCCCGTCATTATCCATATCCGCCCAAGTGACTCCGTTCGCAGGTGCGTGGGGCAGACCTGCGCCGATGCCGTGGTTCTGGATGGTGGAAAATGATCCGTTCCCGTTATTCTTATAGAATCGGTCGGGGCAGACGAAGAGATCAATGTTCCCGTCGCTGTTGTAATCCACCCACGCCGCACCGGCATATCCCACAGCACCGGTCCCGCTCTGCGTAACGATTGGATTGGATGGATCGGTCACACGGACGAATGTCTGCGATGAAGCAGATACAACTAGTGTGAAGCATAACAGTAAACGAATGTTCATGGATGACCTCCAAGCGATATGAAATGTTTTAAAGACTTCTGAAATATTTAGAGCCCATCTCATAAATGGACCTTCATCCCCGAGTGATCCTATCGGGGATCCAATAGGATAGATTCCCGATAAAAGCATTCGGGAATGACGTTTCTTATAATATAAAAGTAGCTTTATGAGATGAGCTCTAACATCAATGTCTTTGCCCCAAGGGGTCCCTTTGGGACGAGGAGCGACCTCCCCTCCAGCTTTTAGGAGGGTGCGACGAAACAAACTCTCATCATTGATTTAAAATCAAGATTGCTTCGTCCCGACAGCGAATATTGTCAGAGTCGGGACTCGCAATGACATTTTCTTTTATGCTTCATAAGTCTCATTCTATTAATTTGTTCTGGAGGTAACATAAAGAACCGGAATTTCTCCGGCTTGGTGAAAATTGACTTTTTGCAGGAAGTGTTTCAGGAGGTCAAGAGATCAGAATGGAGCGGTAACGTTCGGGCGAAAATCCGGTCCGCACCTTGAACAGTTTGCTGAACGAACTGAGATCGCTGAAACCGACGCGGTGACAGATTTCGGAGACGGAGTGACGGCGGGCGACGAGGAGATATTTTGCCTCCTCGATGCGGCGCTGCGTGAGATATTGATGCGGTGTGAGATGGAAATTCTTCTTGAACTCCCGCAGGAAATAGACCGGCGCCAGATGCGCCGCTTCGGCCATTGTGCTGAGGGAAAGTTCGCGGTCAAAGCAGGAATCGATCAGATCCTTTGCGCTATGCAGTCGCTGATACAGTTCTTTCTTTGTCGCCTGACGGATCGGTTTCATTGATTCGATCTCTTCTGCGATCTGATGCTGTGAAAGGATCATCCGTTCCAGTACTTCGGTGAACAGTTCGACAATGCGTCCTTTGTTCGCATGGAGCGCAAGGGACATCCGCTGCAACGCGAGCAGCATCGGAGTGATGGAAGGATTATGCGGATACAGCCGCTCGACGAAACGGATGGATTCCGATTTTCCATTCTGATCATCAGGATCGTTCTGACGGATGGCGTTGATCACTTCGTTCACGAACGACGGATTGAAATTGATGGTAAACGAGTCGACTGTGTTTTCGGATTTGATGTAGCTGGAATAGACCTTCCCTTCGTTGAAGATCAGGAACGACGAATCATCCACCGCAACAGTCTTATGACGTTCGTGATAGAATTCCTTTCCGCGGAAGGCGCACTTAATAGAGAGCGGACCCCAATGATCTCCGTATTCCACATCCGACGAGCGGGCGTTGATGATCACATTATTCTCCAGAAAAAGAGAATAATACCGCTGCAGGTCGAATCCCGGCGCATTGAAATCCGGGAACCGGTTGATCAGATATATGTCGTGCGAATGATTCATGATGGTGATGCAAAAGAATCAATTTCACTCATAAAATGAAAAGAAATGTGATGAATACATCCTATCGTGGGACGAAACAGTTGATTCGGCATGTGAAATCGGTGAGTTTTACCCTTGTCAAGGTTTGAAACCTTGACAAGAGTGTTATTTCTCATGTGACGGTCAGCTCAAAAAGAACAAAACCCGAGTGTTGAGCTCGGGTTCATTTCTTTAGTCTGTGAATCTGTGGTGAATTGATCTTTCAAAAACTCTTATTCTCGTCGGTCTATTTTAAAAGGATCATTTTCTTCGTCTCAATGAATTTCTCGCTTTCAAGCCGGTAATAATACATCCCGCTGGAAAACGAGGAACCATCCACATCGTGCGAATATTCCCCCGCATCCTTCATTTCATCGATCAGCGATGCGACTTCACGGCCGAGCGAATCGAAGATCTTCAGAGAGACATGTTGCGATTCCGGCAGTTGATAACGGATGGTTGTTGCCGGATTGAACGGATTGGGATAATTTTGTCCTAAGGAAAAAACAGTAGGGATCCGTCCATCCAATTCTGCAGACGAGAGTGTCCCCTGCAGTTTGAACCACATCGCTTTCTCGAACACCTTCCCTTCGCCGTTATGCCGTGAAGTGACGACCAATTTCGGCGTATAGATAACGCTTGGACTCGAACGGGTCACTTTCGGCGGATATGCTGTGAACGTGACCCCGAACGAATCGTTCGGTGCAAGCACAAAAGACTTCGGCGAAACCATCAATGCGGAATCGGGTTTCACCGTCCCGAGAAATGATGAACCATACACGAGCGAGATCGTGATGGAATCGGTCAGTTTTCCCTTGTTGGCAACATAGACGACGGTATCGATCTTCGGCACATTCACATCCACCGTCCCGAAATTATGCGTGACAGTATTGAACTGAATGATCGCGGTGGAAGGTGTGATTAACACTGAATTCATGCTTCGCACTGTATCGGTCTTCACGCCATTACTGACGATCAATGTCACAGAATAAGTATCCGGCAACGTGTAATTGAAACTCGCCGAAGATGTCGCAGCATCGATCGAACCGTCACCGTTCAAATCCCATTTCCATGATGTTGCCGCATTCGCAGGATCAGCATTGGAGAGATCCTTGAACTGGATCATCGCCGGAGCCATATCCTCGAATTTCTCGATCTGCAGTGCGCCGCGGAAAAATCCGGCAGGACGGACTTCTGTAATGGTGATGAACTGATTTACCGAAACATTTGTCTGTACAATCTTTTGTCCGGAGGGAAATTCGACCACGAGTGAATCTATAACTGTTGCATTTCCCAGTCCGAAATGCGATTCGAGATTCTGCCCGCAGTAACCGGACTGTCCGGAAACGTGCCGCGTCTGCCAGACGGAATTTCCGTTGATCGTCGCCTTCACTCTCACCCGCGCGCCGATGGCGGAAGCGTTCGACACTTTGCCTACTGCTTTCACCGTAAGCCACTTGTTACTGTTCCCTTCATTCTTATACAGAGAATTATTCTGATTCGCTCCGAAACAGTTCGCCGTAGCGATATCCAGATCGCCGTCCCGGTCATAGTCCCCGAACGCCACGCCGTAGGACCATCCCATATCGGTGGAGACAATTCCGGTATCCACTTTTACAAACGAACCATTGCCGTTATTCAGATAGAGAAAATTCTTTGTCTGCGCTGCTCCGGCGAACGCATTCGTCACCATCAGGTCCAGATCACCGTCGTTGTCCAGATCGCCGAACGCGCTGCCGACGGAGTATCCGCCGCTGTTCACGACCGGACCGGCTGTTACTTTCGTGAAGGTCTTGTTTCCGTTGTTCAGATAGAGGAATTCATTCTGATTCGCATGGTTCACCGTCAGCACATCGAAATCCCCGTCATTGTCTACGTCCGCAACGCTGCTGCCGAACGAATCGCCGCCGTCCGTCACGATCGCACCTGAAGCTTCCGCAGTGAATGTGCCGTTGCCGTTGTTCCAATAAAGCGATTCGTTGGAAGTTCCTTCATTTGCTACGAAGAGGTCCAGATCACCGTCATTATCCAGATCGCACCAGTCCACGCTTCTGCTTGCCGTTGCATCCGTCACCAATGCACCGGTCAGAACTTTTGTGAATGTTCCGTCACCGTTATTGTGATACAGGAAATTCTGAAGTTTCACAGAACTGTTCGCAAGATACAGATCCACATATCCGTCGTTATCGTAATCTCCCCAGCTCGCTGTTTCGGAGTAGGTCTGATCCTTCGCGATCTCCCCGGGGAACACTTTTTCGAACACGCCGTTCCGCTGGCGGTGGAGACTGTTCAGCTGACCGTACCACGTAACAGTGAACGCATCGATATGTCCGTCGTTGTCGTAATCCGCCCAGGTGCTGCCGTCATAACTTCCCGGATCGTTCACCACGGAGAGGTCGGTCACTTTGGTGAATGTGCCGTTACCGTTATTCTTATAGAGAAAGTTTTTCGCTTTCGCGCTCGGTCCGTTCGAGATGAACAGGTCCAGATCATTGTCATTATCATAGTCCACCCAGTTCACACTGCGGGAATCTCCGCCATCGTTGGACTGCGGACCGGTTGTCACTTTGGTGAAATACTGCGCTTGTGCGGTAAGAACGAACAGGGTTAACAGACAGAACAGTTGCTTCATGGATCCTCCTTTTGTTGTGAGGATATGATACGGGAATCAAGAGCGGAACTGAAGATTTTTGCGATGAAACGGTGGGTGTGAGGGATGAAAGAACTTAAGAACTCATCAAGAATGTCATTAAAATCCAAAAAGTCATTAGAAGCTATTCCAAGAACAAAATCTTTCAATTAAGAGATGTCATTCCCGCCCGCCTGACGGACGGGCAGGCATGATTCTAGCGGGAATCCACAATAATGGACCCCCGACAGGATCATTCGGCCAACGGCCACGTTGTGGGGGTGACAGAGGTACTTTTAAGACCACTTCTAATGTTTCGGCCACAAAATCACCAAAGCACAAATCTTGGGAGGAATTTTTTACACAAATTTTGTGGGATTTTGTGCTTGCCCGCCTTGTCGTTTGGCGGGTTCTCGTGACTTTGCGGCGGAATCATGCTCCTATTAAATGCGCCAATCCATCCTTATAATTTCTGCTCACGGTCAGTTCAATACCATTATCCATCAACGCAGTATAATCGCCATGATGATTCGTCGTCAGTTCCCGGATATGTTTGATATTGATGATGGATGAGCGGTGGATTCGGACGAACAGCGCGGGATCGAGCTGCTGTTCGATCTCCCCGATCGATCCGCGGGTAAGATGTTTTTCTTTCGCAGTGTGGATGTTGATATAATCCGCCGCCGCTTCGATCCAGACGACATCGTGGACATTCACGAGCGATATCTTTCCGCCGTGACGGATGGGGATCCGCTGAAGGAATTTATCTTTTTGTTGAAAAGAACTCAGAACAGATCTGATCCTTTCAGAATACTCCGCCTGCTGCTTTAATCGAAGCATCTCCCGTATCCGCCGGAGTGAGGAGTGGATCCGCTCCGCATCGTATGGCTTCAGGATATAGTCCAAGGCATTTGCCGTAAATGCTTTCAGGGCAAATTCATCGTACGCTGTCACAAACACAACCAATGGAAGGTCTCCGGCCGGAAGAGCGCTGATCACGTCGAAACCGTCCGTCTCCGGCATTTGAATGTCCAGAAAAAGTACATCGGGACGGATCCTCTGCACCATCTCAATTGCTTCCTGTCCGTCCCCGCATTCACCGGCGATCACGATGTCCTTTTCGGACTCCAGCACTTCCCGCAAACCATGACGCGCCAGCGGTTCATCATCCACGATCAGCACTCGTATCGCTGTATTCATCGTCATATCATTCCGCAGGGATCTGGATGAGACAGGTGAATCCGTTCTGATCGTTCTCACTCAACATCAAAGAGGAACGGTTACCGTATAACTGAGTCAGCCGCTGTTTCGTATTCTCCATTCCCACACCAAGTCCTGCCGATGATTCTTTCTTCTTTTTAGGCCGGACTCCTCCATCGCTCACGGATATCTTCAACACTTCACCTTTCAAAGATGCACTGATCGCGATCCATCCCTCGCCGGAACGCTGCGCGATGCCGTGTCGGATTGCATTCTCCGCAATCGGCTGAAGGATGAATGTCGGGACGTTGAACTCCAATGCAGCCGGTTCAATCTGTTTTGTGACGGACAATCGATCCCCAAACCGTACTTTCTCGATCTCAAGATAGGTGTCCAGCAGTTCCAATTCTTCACGCAGGGTCACTTCATTCTCGTTTCCCCGCTCCAGACTCAGGCGAAGCAGATCACTCAGACGGACGATCATCTTTTGTGCAAGCGACGGTTCCTTTTTAACAAGAACGGAAATGGCATTGAGTGTATTGAACAGGAAGTGCGGTTGGAGCTGCATCTTCAGCGATTGCAGCTGCGCTTCGGTTAATTGAGTCCGAAGTTGTGATGCATTCTGTTCTTCGCGTTGATACCGGCGGTAATACTCCGCTGCGTGGAAGAAGAAAACGATCGCCCAATAGACGAGAACACCGTATTCAAAGAATCCAATAATAGAAGGAAAGAATTCTCGGAATGAACGTGTGATGACAAATCCGCTGTCCACAAAATTCGTGACATACACATATACGGTCTGCTGCAGGAATGCGATTGCAAGTCCCACAAAGAAATGGATGATGATATTACGCCAAAGATTGGAGACATCAAGACGGAATTTTTCCGTGAGTGCAAGTACAACGGGTGTCAGCAGTCCCCACTCCAGACAAAAAATAAAGGAATGGAAGAACGAACGCTGCCAGACATATTCCCTGCCGACGCTGAGAGAATAAAAAAAGGATTGACCGGAATAGATCAATCCTAAAAAGAACCAGATGCCGGCGATGATGTAGGGACGGCGGGAGATCATTTCTTCGATTGTTTCTTCTTCGGCGCCGGAGACTTCATTGAGCCGAGCTCACGGCGGATGTGTTCCAGCTCTTCATCGAGCAGCCGGTCCATCTTCTGATGCATCTGCTGCAGCATCAATTCACTTTTAATATTCACCTGATAATCCAGATCCGCTTTCAGCCGGTCCTTCTTCTGTGCCCGGTTCTGGCTCATCATGATCACCGGAGCCTGCAGCGCCGCTACTGTGGAGAGCATCAGATTCAGGAAGGTGAACGGATATGCATCGAACGGATGGATAAGGAATTGGACCACATTGATCCCGATCCACAGCGCCATGAAGACTCCGAAGGAGATAATGAACCTCCAGCTTCCGCCGAATTCGGCGATCTTATCCGCCACACGGTCGCCGAAACTCAGTTTCTCATCGATCTCATCGTTCGGATTCTTCGACGCAAGCGATGTGATCAGTTCGTTCGTCAACTGCAGCCGTTTTGCCATCTCACTCAGCATGGAGATGCCGACCGATGGACGTTCCATGACGAACGTAATGAAATCACCGCGCTGCATCTCCACCAGACTGGAATCGACGAGTGCTCTGGCCGTTGCGGTCCTCGGTGTATCGGCAAACAGTGAAAGCTCACCGAAGAATTCTCCGGCATTCATCACGGACAGGAGCACTTCGTTCACCGGAGGATCGACCGGAAGCAGGATCTCGATCTCCCCTTCTTCGATCACGAACATGGAGGAACCGGGTTCCCCTTTACGGAACAGCACTTCACCCGCCTTTACGCTCTTTACCCTCCAGAGACTTACCAGGGAAACGTGATCCTTTTCCGGGAGGAATTTAAAGATCGGGATCTTTGTCAGAAATTCTTTTGAGATCATGATCCTTTATACCAATCTGTTTTTGGTGAGTAGAATGTCTTCAGTTTCTTCTTTGCCGCATGCCGCTGCAGTGCGTATTGGATCAGCCGGTCCAGCAATTCGCTGTACGGAACACCCGACGCTTCCCACAATTTCGGATACATGCTGATGGAGGTGAAGCCCGGAAGCGTATTGATCTCGTTCAGATAGATCTTTCCGTTCTTCTGGACGAGGAAATCCACTCTCGCCATTCCCGCACAGTCCAGCACCGTGTACGCCTTCAGAGCGGTCTGCTGCAGTTTTTTGATCAGCGCTTTCGGAAGTTTTGCGGGAATATGAGCATCCGATTTGCCGTCCACATACTTTGCATCGTAATCATAGAACTCATTGGACGGGATGATCTCGCCGGGAAGGGAGACGAGCGGCTCATCATTTCCCATCACGCTCAACTCGATCTCGCGCGGTTTACTGACTGCTTTCTCCACGAGGATCTTCCGGTCGTATTCGCCGGCAAGATGGATCGCCGCGATCAATTCCCTGCGGTTATGCGCTTTGCTGATGCCGACGCTTGATCCCTGGTTCGGCGGTTTCACGAAACAGGGATACTTCAGTTTCCGTTCGATCTCCTCGATGATCTGCTGTTCATTCAGCGGATAGTTCGAATAGAGGAATGAGATCCCCTTCGCGACCGGGATACCCGCATTCTCCAGCAATTGTTTCGCCACCACTTTGTCCATACCGACAGCGGAACCGAGAACTCCTGCGCCGACATACGGAATGTCCGCCAGTTCGAACAGACCCTGGATCGTCCCGTCCTCGCCGAACGTACCATGGATCACCGGAAAGATCACATCCACTTTCTGCGCATTCTGCGGGAACGCACCGCTGATGTTCACCAGGGATTGCTTCCGCGGATCGGGGAGCAGCACGTGTTCCGGGAATTGTTCGATCGGTGACTTGTCCCGCAGCAGCTGGATCACATTCACCGCGCTGAGCCATCGTCCTTCTTTCGTGATACCGATCGGCACAACATCATACTTCGATTTGTCCAGCGCATTGATCACCGATGCAGCAGAGACGATGGAAACCTCGTGTTCTGCGGAGCGGCCGCCGAAGAGAACTCCTATCTTTAATTTAGAATTCATATTTTTTTAGATTGATTCATTTACACATTTTTTCATCGGTTCATTGTTAATGTCTGCCGTATTTTGCGGTGTGATAGGAGGCTGCAAAGATCGCCAGAAGTTCGTTCGCTTCGTTCAATAATGGTCTCATATTTTCACCGGCGGCGATATCCGACTCGATCAGTAGTTCAAGCCACAATACAGTCTCATCTGATTCCTCAACAACAGTCCCGATCTTTGCAACGAATTCAGCTTTTGAACGCCCGCGGCAAGCAGCGCGATAATTTGCCGCTACCGATGTTCCGGACCGCAGGACCTGTTTTCCCAGAACACGCGCTTCATCAGTCTTCGGAAGTTTCTGAAACATTTTGATGACTGCGAGCGAAAATTTCTTTGACCGTAATTTGAGTTCTTCGGATTGAAACATAGCATTAATTGATTTTATAATATATGATTGATACATCGAATCACTCATTCATAGAAAACTAACAATTGATTCAATGAACAAATGAACCGATGAGTAAATTATAAAATCAACTTAATGATATTTTCCGCTTTCCGGAATTGATTTCCATTGGTCCTTCGGTTCAAAATACTGCCACAGCGTCCGTGATACATTCCGCAGCAGAACATATCCCTCATTCTCGTTGACCCAGCTCTCGTCCAATTGATTCTTCGTGATCACACAGAAGACGTAATCGCCGTGCGGCGCGTTCACCAGCACCACTTCGGAACGGGAACGGTTCACCGCTCCTTGTTTGGATGCAGTATGGATATACGACGGTATTTCGGAGAGCGCTTCTCCATCCCAATAGATACGGGCAAGATTCCTGTACATCCGCTCACTCGCGGCGGGAGAGATCATCTTCCCTTCGCGGATCTTCACCACCAGTTCCGCCATCTCGCGCGGTGTGGTGACTCCCCAGCCGTACAGCGAACGCATCTCCTCGCGTCCGGGCGTTCGCGAATTCACACGCGTCACGGCAAATCCGTTCTCTTCCATGATCTGATTGATCCGTGTTCCGGTCCCGGCCAATAGCTGGCACCAGAGACTCGCCGTATTGTCGCTCGTCGTGATCATCAGCATCACCACTTTGCTCAGGGAGATCCTTCCCGAATCCTTCAGCGTTCCGACAATATCCTCGCCCGGATAGATCAGTGAATCGCGGAAGACCAGCAGTGAATCATACTTCAGCTCATTCCGTTCGATCTTATCCATGATGCCGGTCATGATCGGAACCTTCACCATGCTCGCGGTCGGGAACATCGTATCCGCATTGATCTCCACTGTCTTCCCGGTCTTCAGGTGGCGGACGTAAATACCGACATCGCCTTTGAACTCATTCACAAGTCCCTGAAGTTTTTTGGCAAGCACTTTATCCGGCGCTGATTTCGGAAAGGAATGCTTCGGCTGAGCATACGCAGCCGACAGGACCAAGATGAGGAAGAATTTTTTTTTCATTTTTTGTATACTGTTTGGGAAAGTTCTTTCAAACGAGAAACGTGAGCATCACTCAATTGACGGGCTCCGCCGAGTGTTTCCGCAACAAAGAGCATATGTGCGGTCTGTTCCACTTTTTCCATCGCATAGCACGCATCCCACAATGATGCGCCGTAGGTGACCGCTCCATGATTCGCCATGAGAACAGCATTGTATGTCAGAACATACGGGCGGAGCGAATACGCAAGTTCTTCGGTCGAGGGAGCGGCATACTCTGCCAGAGGGACCTCTCCGAGCGACACGATCACTTCCGGAAAAACATTCGGCTTCAATGGAATTCCTGCTGCTGCGAATCCCGTTGCATACACCGGATGACAATGGACCACCGCCTGCACATCCGGACGCTGCGAATAGATGAAGAGATGCATTTTGATCTCGGTGGACGGTTTTCGCGTTCCGCCGACCTGCGTTCCATCCATCGTCAATTCTACAAGATCTTCTGCGGTAACAGAACCTTTGTTGAGTGACGTCGGCGTCGCAAGGATATTCCCGTTCGGAATCCGCGCACTGATATTCCCGTCCGTGGCACACACAAGTCCTTTTGCATCCACGCGGTGCGCTACGGCGATCAATGTCTCGGCGATCGACGCCTGTTTTCCGGCGCTCGTCATCAGGAAAGCGGGACCGGTGCGCGGCGGAGACTGTCCGATGAACGGATACCGAGCGCTTCGTAGATCTTCAGCGTCGGTTTGGAACGGTTGAGCGTGTAGAAATGTATCCCGGCAACATTCCGGTCGATCAAATCGCGCGCTTGTTCGCTCGCCCATTGGATGCCGACCTTCTCAACATAATCATCATCTTCAGCCCGGGAGACGGCGCGGAGCAGTTTCGCCGGGAACCGTACACCGAGTGCAAGTTCCGCCATGCGAACGAATCCTTTTCGTGATGTGACCGGCATGATGCCGGCGATAATGGGGACTTTGATCCCGGCGATCTCGCAACGCTCGCAGAAATCATAGAAATCACGGTTATCAAAGAAGAGCTGTGTGCAGATATAATCCGCTCCGGCATCCACTTTTGCTTTCAGGTTGTCGATCTCTTTCAGCCGGTTCGGAGTGTTCGGATGTCCTTCGGGAAATCCGGCAACGCCGACACCCATATGGGGAAAATTCTTTTTAATGAACGAAACAAGTTCCGAGGCATACGCGAATCCATGTTCGGTCTGTACAAACTGCGCTTGTCCTTTCGGCGGATCTCCGCGGAGCGCCATGATATTCCCGACACCGTTCTCATCGTATTTCGTGAGGATCGCTTTGATCTCATCCCGTGTTGCACCGACACACGTCAGGTGGGGGATACTGTTCAGCTTCGTCTCTTTCTGCAGTCGAACAATCAGATCATGCGTCAACTGACGCGTGGAACCGCCGGCTCCGTAAGTCACGCTGACATAGGAAGGTTTCAGCGGAGTCAGTTCATTGATGGAATCGAACAGCGATTTCGATGCTTCCTCGGTTTTCGGAGGGAAGAATTCAAAACTAAAATGGGGTGATGGTTGCTTCAGGATCTCAGCTATGTGCATTCAACGCTCCGTAAAATAAAAAATCCGTCCCGGTAACGAGGACGGATATAGTATAACAAAAATGTTGGTGTTGTTCAATTATTCCTCATCGGCTCGTCAAGAGTTCTTTATACACTTTTTCGGTCTCCTGCAGGTCCCGTTCGAATTCCACAAGCTGGATCAGATCGAAAATGAGCGGTCCGAACGCTTTATCATGAAGATTCACGATCTCCATATGTTTGGGACAGAGCGTCACACCGTTCTTATAGAAGAGCGAGCCGGAAGAAGCATGATCCCCTTCGGTTTCTATCAGGAAAAGAACGTCGATGTTAAGCGTACTTCCGCAGCCCGGCCATTGACAGCACATCTTGTCACGCTTCAAAACGTATTTACGCATCTCTTCGTTATGCGTAGGGATATTTTTGTTGGGAGGCGCCATAATTGATGATCGTAATGATGGATCGTATTGTCTTACCGTTCAATATAGTTTTTTCCGATACGAAGGCAAGGGGTTAGACGCACAAGAATCATGCTTTGTGCGGCAGGACAACATTCAAAGTGCCGGGCACCAGTGTGATCTCTGCCTTGAGCACATTCCAGCCGAAGATCTCACCGTCCCCATGGATCGGGAATCCCTTCTCACTCTCCACCGTCATGGAGGTGATATTGAATGACTCGATATCCTTCTTCCCCAGATGCGTTCCGGTCATAACGGACGGAAGCACCGGAAGGACCGCAATGATCGATTCGCCGGTCACGCCGCAGACCTGGAACAGGCCGTCATCCGGCAGTGCATCCGGTGTCAATTTAAAACCGCCTCCCTCCCACTTTCCGTTCCCGACACAGAGGAGAAAATAATTCTTTGTCCATTCCTTCTCGCCGGTGCGGACAGTGAAACGATGCGGTTGATATCCTGTCAGCGTATGCAGCAGTGCCGTAAGATAGAGGGGTATTCCGCGCATCCAGCGGATGGAACTGACTTTTTTTGCAACGGCAGCATCAAATCCGAGTCCGATCGAATTGAAGAATGATCGCTCCGTTATTGTCCCGTCCTGATGCGTCAGGCGGACCGAACCGGCGTCATATTTCCCGAAGACAGGATCCGCCAATAGTTTTAAGAGGTCCTTTGGATTATTCGGCGCCCGGACGATCCTCGCAAAATCATTTCCTGATCCTTCACTCATCACCGCCATAGCCGAAGCGGTTCCGACCAGACCGGAGGCAACTTCGTTCACCGTCCCGTCCCCGCCCACCGCAACAACGATCGATGATGCCGCTGCAGCGTTCTGCGCCAGCAGTGTCGCATCACCGGGACCGGAGGTGAGATGGTATGTATAATTGAGTGAGGAATGTTTCAAGGCATCCTGCAGAGCGGCGTGGATATGTTTTGCTTTTCCGCGTCCTGCAGCAGGATTAAGGATGAAGGTGATGTGCTGTGGTGGCGTCATTCGTACCGGAGTGCATCAATTGGATTGAGCTGTGCCGCTTTCCGCGCGGGATACAATCCGAAGAAGATCCCAACCGCCGCCGAGAAGACGAACGCAAGGATGATCGACATCGGAGAGACGAGCGTCGTCCAGCCGGCAAGCGCTGAAATTAGATTGGACGAAAGGATACCGAGCAGCACTCCGATCAAACCGCCGAGGAGACTGAGTACGATCGCTTCGATGAGGAACTGCATCAGGATGTTCTTTCCGGTGGCGCCGATCGCCATGCGGATCCCGATCTCTTTCGTCCGTTCCGTGACGGAAACGAGCATGATGTTCATGATCCCGATCCCGCCGACAATAAGGGAAATCGAAGCGATGGATGCAAGTAAAATCGTCAGGACCTGCGATGTGGACTGGGCCGCGGTGGCGATCTCCGTCTGGCTGCGGACGGTGAAATCGTTCTCCTCCCACGGCTGAAGTTTGTGGCGTGTGCGGAGCAGTTCCGTGATCTGGCTCTGCGCTTCGGTCATCGCTTCCTCACTCACAGCGGAGGCAAGAATGCTCCCGAGGAAGGTTTGTCCCGACATTTTTTTCTGCACCGTGGTGTACGGAGCGATGATGATGTCATCCTGATCAGTTCCCTGGGCGGACTGCCCTTTCGGCGAAAGGACTCCGACGATCTTGAACGGCATCTTCTTGATGCGGATGACGGAGCCGACAGGGTCAGCTCCTTTAAAAAGATTATCGGCGATCGTCTGTCCGATCACGCAGACCTTCGTCGCACCGCGCACATCGGCATCGGTAAAATATTGTCCGCTCGCCACCGGCCAGCTGCGGATGGTGAAATACTCCGGTGTCACTCCCAGGATGCTGGCCCGCCAGTTCTGTTCCTGATAAACGATCTGCCCGCCGTCCCGGACGGAGGGAGAAGCAAAAGCGACGGAAGGACATTGTGTCTGGATCGCGATCAGGTCATCCGGAGTGATGGATGCGGAAGTTCCTGTTCCGGAACGGACCCCTCCCTGATTGAATGAACCGGGAAAGATGAGAATGACGTTCGTACCGAGCGATGCGATCTGCTGCTTGATGTTCTCCTGTGCGCCGGTACCGACCGCCATCATGGCGATCACCGCTCCTACCCCAATGATGATGCCGAGCATCGTCAAAAAAGAGCGGACTTTGTTCCGTGTGAGCGAATTCAATGCGATATCAAAAGTGTCGAGTAATCCCATATTAGAATCTGCGCTGCATGCCGCCGCTCTGTCCCTGCCGCTGTTGATTGAACGGTGAATTTGTGGAAGACGATGTCTGCGATTTCGGTGCGACCGTGCCAACGACGATCTCTTTCCCTTCCTCGATCTTTCCGCGGACGATCTCGGTGAATGTTCCGTCCGTCATACCGGTCCGGACCATGACGGCGACCAATTTTTTGTTCTCATTCATCACCCACACTCTGCTCGGACCGCGGCCCCCCATCCTTCGCTGCATGGCGGCAGGATCGAAACCTCCGCCTCCCATTCCTCCTCCCCCTCCTTCACGCTGCGCTCGCTCCATCCACTGTTTGCGGCGTTCAGCACGTGCTGAATCCTCGGCACCGCCGCGGGATTGTGATGAATCCTTCTTTTGTTCGATATACTCTTCCGGGGGATTGAATCGGAGCGCAACCGTGGGGACGCGCAGGATCGATTCTTTCTTATCGATCAGGATCGTGACGGTGGCTGTCATGCCCGGCATCAGTTTCAAGTCGGGATTCGGCACGTCGATGATCACTGTATAATTGACGACGTTCTGCGTTACCTGCGGTGAGAGGCGCACCTGGCGCACTTTCCCTTTGAACTGCTGTTCCGGATACGCATCCACGGTGAAGGTCACTTCCTGTCCTTCATCCACTTTTCCGATGTCCGCTTCGTCCACATTCGCCTGCACTTCCATCTTCGTCAGATCATTCGCGATGGTAAAGAGTGTTGGTGCGGAAAAACTCGCCGCAACCGTTTGTCCCACATCCACTGCGCGCGAGATAACGACACCGTCGATGGGGGATTTGATCGTAGCGTACCGAAGATTGATCTTTGCCCGTTCGACGCCCGCCACGGATTGTTTCCTGGCTGCATCGTTCGCTTCGAACTGCGCAAGCGCTGCGTCATATTCCGCCTGCGACGCAAGGTTTTTCTCCATCAATGTCTTCAACCGTTCGAATGCCCGTTTGGATTCGTTGTACTGCGCCGTGGTCCGCTGCAGACTTGCCTCGGCATCGCGCACGCTTGCCTCCAGGAATGTCGGATCGATCTGAGCGACGATCTGTCCCTGTTTTACTTTGTCGTTGAAATCGACATTCAATTTCTGCAATGTTCCGGAGACCTGAGAGCCGACCTGCACTGTACGGACGGCACTCAATGTTCCGGTGGCGGTGACGACCACCTGCATATCGCCTCGGGTGACCTTTTCATAGCGGAACTGCAGTTCTTCGGTACCGTTCTTGGAATAGAAATAGAATCCGGTCGCTCCGCCGAGTGCTATCACGGCGATCACGATGATAATGATGTTCTTCTTCATTGGTCCTTCACAATTGCATAGTGATAAATAGGCATAGCTGATATTGGACAATCCGGAACGGCCCAAAGTTTAGTCGTAACTGATCCCTCAAAACACACCAGAGCCCCGTATGGTTCATACGGGGCTCTGAGCATTCCATCAGTGCAGATCGCCGGCTTCCACAGCGCAAATGGCGGCCATATTGACAATGTCCGTCACTTCAGCGCCTCGCTGGAGCACGTGGACCGGTTTTGCCATGCCCATCAGGATCGGTCCGATGAGTTCTGCCTCACCGATCCGTCCCATCAGTTTGTACGCGATATTCGCCGAGTTTAGGCTCGGGAAGATCAGCACGTTCGCCGAACCTTTCAGTGAGCTGAACGGGAACTCCTTCTCCAGAAGTTCCGGCGTCACCGCTGTATCAGCCTGCATTTCACCGTCCACCATCAATGAAGGATTCTTCGCTTTGATGATCTGAACGGCGCGCTGGATCTTTTCGGAGCGGGGATGTTTCGTGCTGCCGAAGTTGCTGAACGACAGCATCGCCAGTCTCGGTTCAACATCGAAGCGTTGGACGGTCTGTGCCGTCAGCAATGCGATCTCGGCAAGCGTCTCCGCGTCGGGATCGATATTCACCGTCGTATCGGAGAAGAAGTACGTCCCTTTCTTTGCGATCACGGCATACATGCCGGAGACGTTCCGGATGTTCTCCCGCATTCCGATCACCTGCAGCGCAGGACGGATCGTATCGGGATAATTGGTCGTCAAGCCGGCAATGACACCGTCCGCATATCCGAGCCGGACCATCATCATGGAGAAATAGAAGCGCTGCTGCATCGTCCGTTCCGCATAGAAATGGGTCGCCCCTTTCCGCTGACGGAGTTTGTAGAATTCCTCCACGAACTGATCCATCTGCGCGAAGGACTTCGGATCGACGATCTCAACATGGGAATCGAATTCCAGATGCAGATCGCGGATGCGCTGCTGGATCTTTTCCTCGTTGCCGACGAGGATCGGCTGTGCGAGATTCTGATCGACAAGGATCTGAGCGGCGCGGAGAATCTTCTCTTCCTCACCCTCCGGGAAGATGATGCGTTTCGTCTTTTGACGCGCCTTCATAAAGAGCAGATTCGTGAACCGTTTGGACCGTCCGAGGCGTTCTTCAAGTTTGTCACCGTATTTTTCCCAGTCCGGTATCTGCACACGTGCAACGCCGCTTTCCACAGCCGCCTTTGCGACCGCCGTTGCCACATACCGCAGCGCGCGGGGATCAAGCGGTTTCGGAATAATGTATTCTTTTCCGAATGTGATCGGAGTGCCGCCGTAGGCTTTGATGACTGAATCGGGAACATCCTCTTTCGCCAGCTGCGCCAGCGCTTTCACCGCCGCATGCTTCATCTCCTCATTGATCGTCGTGGCGCGGACATCGAGTGCGCCCCGGAAGATGAACGGGAATCCGAGCACGTTGTTCACCTGGTTCGCATAATCCGAACGTCCGGTCGCCATGATCACATCGTCGCGGACACTCTTCACATCTTCCGGTGTGATCTCCGGATCGGGATTCGCCATCGCGAAGATGATCGGATTCGGCGCCATGCTCTTCACCATCTCTTTCGTCACGCTCCCCTTCACAGAAAGCCCGACGAACACATCGGCGCCGACCATCGCATCGGCCAGCGACCGGGCAGGAGTATCATTCTCGAACTTCTCCTTGTACGGATTCATGTCGTTCTTGCGTCCTTTGTAAATGACCCCTTTCGTATCGCACATGATCAGATTTTCCTTCTTCACGCCGAGAGCGATCTGAAGATTGGCGCACGCAATTGCCGCCGCACCGGCGCCGTTATAGACCACCTTCACGTCGCCGATCTTCTTCTTTCCGATCTCCAATGCATTCAGCAGCGCTGCTGCGGAGATGATCGCCGTTCCGTGCTGATCGTCGTGGAACACCGGGATCTTCATGGATTTGCGGAGATGTTCTTCCACGATGAAGCAGTCCGGTGCTTTGATATCCTCAAGATTAATTCCGCCGAAGGTCGGTTCGAGCGCCTGAACGACATTGATGATCTCCTCCGGCGTCTTAGCATTGATCTCGATATCGAACACATCGATATCAGCGAACTTCTTGAACAGCACTGCTTTTCCTTCCATCACCGGTTTGCCTGCTTCCGGTCCGATATTGCCGAGACCGAGCACCGCTGTTCCGTTCGTCACGACGGCAACCAGGTTCCCTTTGGCGGTGTATTTATAGACATCTTCGGGATTCTTATCGATCGCCAGACAGGGAACGGCGACGCCGGGAGTGTATGCAAGCGAGAGATCGCGCTGCGTAGAGAATGGTTTGGTGGGAGTGATTTCGAGTTTTCCTTTTCGGCCCTGGCTGTGATAATCCAGCGCCTCTTGGTCGCGTATTTTTTCTATCATAACTGCCTCTTCATTGTAAGATGTATGTGTACTCCATGGAGCTGTTTTTATTGATGTGCATCCATTGTACCAATGGAACTGTACCGCTCTTGAACACTACAATCGCGATCGAATCAACGGTTCTTCGGCCGATCACTGTCGGTGAGGATTCACCTGTCACAAGAATTTCTTCATCGAGTCCGAAGACACCGTACGGCAGAATGAACTTACCTTCGGAATTTGTCCGGGTCACCGGTGTCGTCTTTTCGAGCAAAGCCGCATCATCGTATTGCATGATCATCAACCGTTCCGTCACAACATTATTGGTGATCAGTTGGTAGATATAGAAACCGTTCGACAGTGCACCGGGAATGACCCCCAGCGAATACGTCCCCGGGGAAAGGACCGTATCAATCAGCGTCGCGACATATTCACGGGTGCCAAGCCGAAAGATCCGCAATGAAATCGGGCCGGAGACATTCACACTGAATGAGATCTGTGTACTGGGATTTGTTTTCTGCATGACCTGTTGTGAACTGCCGGCACTCGCAGAGAACTTCATCATGAAATGGATCGCTGCACTCTTCACCGGTTTACCATCCGAATCAAGGACCGTTCCGACCAGTTCGTACGGAGAGGATTCACTTTTGAAGAATGCTGAACCGGTCGTGATGTTCCCGGAGACCGGTTCGTCACAGCCGCTGATATGGATCAGTAGCGGGAAGAACAGCAATATCGCGACAGATTTTTTCATCGATCATCTTCGTAATGGAACACGCACGCTCATTCTCCAGTCATTCGTCCCCTGCAGATTCGGACTCACTTCAAAATTGAACAGCGCCGCATCCACATACGCATCCAGAATATTCAAGACGTATGTGATAGCAAGATACCATCCGAATTCATTCCGCTGGTTCTTGTAGAAATCGCGGTTGCTCTTGTAATCGTCACGGAGCCTGGTAAGGACGGACCGCTGAGCTGCATTCGTGGATGTATCGAGCGACGCAAGGGTCTGCTCATACAGCGAACGGGACCGCCGGTATTCCTTGTCCTGATTCGCATACACGGAATAGAAATAATAGGTAAAGCCCCAGACGACCGGGGCTTTCCAGTATGACTCATTATAAATTTGTCCGGTACCGGGGATGACCATCGAACTGATCATCGCGATGGTGGTGGATTTCGGAGGGAGGACCGTCGTGTCCACTTGACCGATCTGCGCTGCGATCAGCGAGTCTTCGTTCAAATTGATGAGTGAGTCGGGGGCCGGGAAGAAAAAGAACGGAGCGCTGACGGGCTGTTCGTATTTTGAGATATATTGCGCTGATCCGATGGTGAAGAGCACCAGAAGACAGATCAGCGAATATATGAGAGGTTGTTTCATGTCAGGGGATCAATGCGACCACTTCGATTTCGACCAATGCGTCCTTCGGAAGGCGGACGACTTCCACCGTGGAACGGGCCGGCGATGCTTCACCGAAATACTGTGCATACACTTCGTTCATAGCGCCGAAATCATTGAAGTTCTTCAGGAACACCGTTGTCTTCACGGCATGTTTGAAATCGGTGTGGGATGCCTGGAGGATCGCTTTCAGATTTTCGCAGACCTGTTTTGTCTGTTCCTGGATCGTCGTCCCGACCATCTGTCCGGATACGGGATCGAGCGCGATCTGTCCTGCGGTGAAAAGAAGTTGTCCCTGCGCTGCGACCGCCTGATTGTACGGTCCGATGGGAAGCGGTGCTTTCTCAGTTTTAATGATGGTCTTCATGGATGTTCGTGTATTGTGATGTGATGATTGTTGTGATGATGCGGTCGTCAGGATGAAGCAGAAAAATATAATGATGGTGATAATCTTCATTGTTCCACTGCCTGTCAGGAATCCAACAGGTCGATCAGCCGGTCGAGGTCATCCGCATTGTAATATTCGATTCCGATCTCTCCTCCGCCGGATTGGTTCTTTCGGATCGTGACTTTGGTCCCGTATTTATGCCGCAGTTGAGTCTCCACACCGCTGAAAGAGGAATCGCCCCGCAGGTTCGCCGGTTTCGGTGTTGATGATTTTCCCGGTTTCTTCGGTTCCTTCCCTTTGATCTCATCCTCGATCTTGCGGACGGACCAGCCGTCGTCAATGATCTTCGTATACAATTTCAACTGCTTGTTCTCATCCTGCACGCCGAGCAGTGCCCGTGCATGTCCCATAGAGATCTTATTGTCGCGCACACCCTGACGGATCTTCTCGGGAAGTTTCAGCAGACGAAGGAAGTTCGTCACCGTGGAACGTTCCTTCCCCACTTTTTCCGCTACCTGATCCTGCGTGAGACTGCATTCGTCGATCAGCCGTTTGAAGGAGAGGGAAATTTCGATCGGATTGAGATTCTCGCGCTGAAGGTTCTCGATCAGTCCCATCTCCAGCATCTCCGCATCGGTATCCACGTTGATGATGTAAGCGGGGATGGTCCTCTTGCCGAGTTCCTGCGATGCGCGGACGCGGCGTTCACCGGAGATCAGTTCGTATGTTCCGCCGAGCATCCGGCGTACGGTGACCGGCTGGATAATGCCGTTCTGTTTGATGGACTGCTTCAGTTCCTCGAGGGAACGCTGGTCGAAATCAAGCCGCGGCTGGAACGGATTCGGCGAGATCTTTCCGATCTCGATCTCCATCGTTGATGAGAAGACCGAACCATCTTTAGAAGCGGACGACGGGGTCGGCATGGAGCGCTGATCCGGGATCCGGGGGATGAGAGCGCTAAGCCCTTTCCCTAACACTGATTTCGATTTTTGATCGGACATTCTTTCCTGTTTCTCTATAACTAGACAGATTCGACGCAGCTTATTGTGCTGCCGTTTTCAACGAAGCACCGCGATGAGTTCCCCTCTGCTGCTCATGATGCTTGATCACTTCTTTTGCCAGATCGATGTAGTTCTTGCTGCCGGAGGAGACGGCATCGTACAGCAGGATCGGTTTCCCGAAACTCGGTGCTTCGCTCAGCCGGACATTCCTCGTCACGATCACAGAGAAGACCTTCTCTCCAAAATACTTCTTCACTTCATCAACGATCTGGTTGGACAATCTCAAACGCGAATCGAACATCGTCATCAGCACACCTTCAATATCCAGTGACGGATTGAATGTCTTCTTCACACCGTTGATCGTATTGAGCAGCTGTCCCAATCCTTCCAGCGCATAATATTCACACTGCACGGGGATCAGAACGGAATCTGCGGCCGAGAGTGCATTCAGGGTGATCAAACTGAGGGAAGGAGGGCAATCGATGACGATATATTCGAATTTCTTGCGGATCGGCGCGAGAGCTTTGCGGAGTTTCTGTTCCCGCTCTTCTTCATTCACCAACTCCACTTCCAAACCGACCATATTGATGTGGGACGGAAGCAGGGACAGATACGGCATGCTGGTCTTAATGATCGCTTCTTCGGCGGTCACGCTGCCGTAGATCACTTCATAGGCGCTTTTCTCAAGTCCTTTGCTCTCAATACCGACACCGCTGGTGGCATTCGCCTGCGGATCGATATCGATCAGAAGCGTTTCATGTTCGGACGCTGCAAGCGAAGCGGCAAGGTTCACCGCGGTCGTGGTCTTTCCCACTCCCCCTTTTTGATTCGCTATTGCGATGACTTTGCCCATGGAACACTATTAATTGGTGAAATTTTTCTTATTTTATTTCAAATCGTCCATTAATATACTTCATTTCAAAAATGGAAGCAACGGAATTGCATTGAACGACAATCTCTTATGGAAAAGTACGTATTCATTGGTTTAGGTGGATTTTTAGGAAGTATTGCGCGGTTTTGGCTTGCGTCGTTCGTTCAAAATAAGACCGAAAGCCTCTTCCCGCTCGGAACAATGATGGTGAACATTACCGGGTGTTTTGTGATCGGACTGTTGATGACGCTTTTTCAGGAGAAGGTCGCTGTCGGTCAGAATCTCAGACTCTTTCTGATCATCGGACTTCTTGGAGGATTCACCACGTTCTCATCGTTCAGTTACGATACACTTGCATTGATGAAGTCCGGTAACTTTCTGAGTGCGGGTTTGAATGCGGGGGTGAGTCTCTTTGGCTGCCTGATTGCGACGTGGGCCGGATTTTATGTGGCAGAATACTTTTAATATTCTTTGTTGATTACAATATTGTCATGCCCGAATGATCCTATCGGGCATCCATTGAAATATAGATTCCCGCCAGGAACGTGCCTGCCCGTCCGGCAGGCGGGCGGGAATGACATGCAAAAACTTTTTCGATCCGTGGGTCATTCAAATGAAGCATTTTCAGTAAACTTAAACCCCCGCAGAAATTCCTCCACTCCCATCCTCTTCTTCCCTTCCAACTGGAGCTCAATGATTTCGATGAACCCATCAGCAGTTCTCACATTGATCGCTCTTTCAGAACATTCAATCGATCCCGCTCCGGTCTCTGATATCCGACCTCCGACCTCCGCTCTGCGTCCTTTAAAGATCTTGATCATCTTCCCATGATGCATCGTCCACGCAGCAGGATAGGGTGAGAGCCCGCGAATGAGATTGTATACTTTTTCGGATGACTGGTTCCAATCGATGCGGCAGTTCTCTTTGAAGATCTTCGGCGCCGGAGATGCGAGGGAATTGTCCTGAGGCAGCGGAACGGCAGTTCCCTGTTCGATCAAGTGCACGGTCCTCAAGACTGTTTCGGCGCCGATCAGCGAAAGCGCATCGTGAAGACCGCCGGCATCCATATCGGAAGGGACGGGGATCCTTTCCTGAAGAATGATATTTCCCGTATCGACTTTGTCCTGCAGGAAGAATGTGGTCACTCCCGATTCCCTCTCGCCCGTGATGATCGCCCAATTGATCGGCGCCGCCCCGCGGAATTTCGGGAGGAGCGAAGCGTGAAGATTGAACGAACCCCGGGGAGGGATGGTGTAGACCTCTTTGGGGAGGATTCGAAATGCAACCACGACGAACAGATCGGCATGAAGTTCACGGAGCGCGGCGGCGAAATCCGGATCCTTCAAAGATTCGGGTTGAAGCAGCGGAAGGGAGTGTTTGATCGCGGAATCCTTCACCGGAGTGAAACTGACCTGCTGTCCTCTTCCCCGCGGTTTGTCCGGCGCGGTCACCACTGCCGAGATTGTGTAGTTATTGTTCAGCAGGATCTCCAGACTCGGTACGGCAAAGTCCGGAGTTCCCATA
Organism: Synechococcus sp. UW140; assembly: GCA_943364975.1. GTDB lineage: Bacteria > Bacteroidota > Ignavibacteria > UBA10030 > UBA8401 > UBA8401. The sequence continues at coordinate 3,373 of CALRIY020000028.1, read as the reverse complement.
AATACTATTTTCATTTTTTCACCACTCCCGAAGGGATACCTTGGGTATAAAACACGAAGACACAAAATAAAAGATCATTCTTTCCTTTGTGTCTTTGTGTGACGATTTATTTTTTCTTTTTCAGTTTTGCTTTGGTTTCCCCCGGTATCACCGTCTCATATTCCGTCTCCACATCCCCTTTCGATATCTTCTTCAGCTTCGGTCGAAGCAGAGTCCGTTTGGTCGAGGTGAGATGATCGATGAAGAGTACGCCGTTCAGATGGTCCATTTCATGCAGGATCACCCGCGCCATCAATCCGTCCGCTTCAAGTTCGATCTCATTCATATTCACGTCGTTATAAATGACCGTGATCTTTTCCGGACGTTTCACTTTCTCCCGCACATCCGGAATGCTGAGACATCCTTCTTCCATCTCCCACTCCCCTTCCTCCTCGACGATCTCCGGATTGATCATGACCATCGGTTCCGTCCCTTTTCCCGCTTCCATGTCTGAGATATCAACGACCAGCACCTGTTTCAGTTCGCCCACCTGATTGGCCGCCAGACCGATGCCGCTGGACTCGTGCATCGTGTCGAACATATCCTGGATCAGTTTGATATCCGCATTCGTCACTTCGGTGATGAATTTTGCTTTTTTCTTCAGTACTTCGTTACCGTAAAGGTATATGGGTAAAATAGCCATGATGTAAAATGAATTAATGAAAATTTATTCTTTAATCTTTCGGTTCTATCGGTGCTATCGGTTCAATCGGTCATCGGTCCATTGCATCAATGGAAATGATCAAATGATTCGATGAAACAGTGAAAAAATCTTATTGCAGGAGTCTGCGTGCCTCGGTAAATCTCTTCTTATAATACGAAGAGTACATCGAAGAAAGAGTGACGCCAAAACTCACGCTTGCATGGGCGAACATATCATCTCCGATATAGATGCCGACATGCGAAGGGTTCTGTCCGGTCGTGTTGAAAAAGATCAGGTCGCCGAACTTCAGATCTTCCTGCGGGACAACCGTGCCGAGTTTCGCCTGCTGTTCGGTCGTCCTCGGAAGTTCCATCCCGCCGCTTGTCCGGAAGATCTCGCGCGCGAACGCTGAACAGTCGATCCCACCCTTTCCTTCACCCCCAAGTTCATACGGTGTCCCCAGCCAGCCGAGGATCGCGTCCATCATTTTTTGTTTCTCAAACGATGAGGAAGGCAGCACTTCCTCCCGTTTTGGCTTGATGTTCTCTTTTTCGACCGGAGAAGAAGCTTCGGAGATCGTTGCAGTCGAGAAACGCTGTTTGGCATTTGAGAGATCGACCTTTTTGTCGTCCTCTCTCGTTTCTTCCTCGATCACTTTGGATGTGAACCGGACGCCGTCATTCTTTTTTTTGGATTCTTTCTTCGTATCACTTTTCCCGGAATCCTTCCCCGCAAAACGGGGGGAGGCAGGACCGCAGCCGATCATGATCACGGCAGTGACAAAAATGAGAAAAGAAAAACCCCCTCTGAAAGAAAGAAGGGGTTTTAAAATGAATTCCATAGTCATCAGTTATCCGAGATACGAACGGAGATTCTTGCTGCGCGATGCATGACGCAGCCGGCGGATCGCTTTCTCTTTGATCTGACGGACGCGTTCGCGGGTAAGGTTGAACTTCTCGCCGATCTCTTCCAGCGTCAGTGAATGTTCCTTGTGCAGTCCGAAATAGAGACGGATCACTTCGGATTCGCGTTCGCTCAGTGTCGCCAGAGCGCGCTTCACTTCTTCCTTCAGCGACTCATCCATCAAAATGGAATCGGGTGCCGGCTGACGTTCATCCTGGATCACATCGAGAAGGCGATTATCCTCACCTTGTGCGAACGGTGCGTCGACGGACAGATGGCGACCGGAGATCTTCAGCGTATCGGCAACTTCAAAGACGGACATGTCGAGCTCTTCCGCAAGTTCGCTCGCGCTCGGCTCACGTTCGAATTCCTGTTCCAGCTGGCTGAATGCTTTTCCGATCTTGTTCAATGCGCCGACACGGTTCAGCGGCAGGCGGACGATACGGGATTGTTCGGCAAGCGCCTGAAGAATGGACTGACGGATCCACCAGACCGCATACGAGATGAATTTGAAACCGCGTGTTTCGTCGAATCTCTTCGCCGCTTTGATCAATCCAAGATTTCCTTCATTGATCAGATCGCCGAGCGAGAGTCCCTGATTCTGATACTGCTTCGCTACGCTCACCACGAAACGGAGGTTGGCTTTGGTCAGTTTCTCCAGCGCACGCTGCTCCCCTTTTTTGATCCTCTTAGCAAGATCGATCTCCTCGTCCGGGGTCAGCAGATCGACTTTACCGATCTCCTGAAGATATTTATCGAGGGACTGACTCTCTCTGTTCGTGTACTGTTTTGTTATTTTTACCATTCCTGCTTCACCTTACGATTTGAATTCATAAAACATCGGCTGTTCTTTTAACAGCACTTTTTTTCTTCCTGTTGCGGCGGACAGGGGACCGATCCGTAACTGCAGAAGATACAGCAGTCGCCGGACCGCGGTTTCAAGATCACCGCGCAGTGTTGACACTCATAAAAATACCGGCATGCGTCGGTCGGCATTGTCTCTTCAGTTCGCCCGCCGCAGTGCGGACACGTCACTACCGATCGAAGGATGACCGTCATCGCTGTCATGGTCTTCGATCGGTCACTGCGATCACGAACAATTTTTTGATCCCTGAATACCGTTTCGGCCTCATCGTCATGATCGGCAGTTTGCTTTCCAGACACACACCGGCAATCAATGCAGTATAATCCTTTTTAGTAGACGAGACAACTGCTCCGATATTCTTTGCACTTTTTGGGCTGATTCCGAGCACTTTCAGTGAATCCATCGCCTGCTGCACTGCTTCTGTCTCTTTTAGACTCTTTGCGGAGGCAAAAAGTTCAATAGCATTGAAGACAGTCGTATAACAGAAATACTCCCTGGAAAGAGCCCGTAACAATGACTCGTTCTTCCCTGTCGTCAGATGCTCGGCGATGATATCGGAATCGACCACGATCTTCTTCATTGTCACGCAAGCATCCGTTTCAGGCGAAGAGAAAATCCTTTGTTATTCTTCATGCTCCCTTGCACCGAAAGGAACCGCATCACATGTTCGCGGTCTTCCAACTGCACATCGCCGATCAGTTCGATCTCTTCTTCGGTCACATCTAGTTTCGTCAATCGGTCGGAAAGAACGCCGCCGAAGATCTTCACGGTCACTTTTGAACCGGAACGCAACTGCAGGTCCGGGACCATTCTGGAAAATTTCACATGACCATCCGCATCAACTTCTGCCTGGAACCGGATGCTGTGTTTTGGTTTTTCCATAATGAATTTACTCTCGTGCCACGCACTTTGAAAGTGCGTGG
>CALRIY020000027.1:0-34122 GCA_943364975.1 Synechococcus sp. UW140 | reverse complement strand
CAATTGTTTGTTCGTTGTTTCCATGGTGATCCTGTTGTCTTCCAGCTCTTTGTTACGGGAAAGAAGACTGAGCGCGATCTGGTTGAAGGAGCGTCCCACACGACCCAGCTCATCCCTCGTTTCCACTTCGACCACCTCCGTGATCTTGCCTTCGTTCAGCTGCGTTGCCACGCCTTCCAGCGTGCGCACCGTGTCGATCACCGAGCTGTAGAATCCACCGAGCAGGTAACCTACAAAGATCAGAACGATGACCGTGCCGGCGATGTAGATCAATACCTGGTTCTGCATTTTCTGGATACGGACCTCGATCAGGTTCTTCAGGATCGGGAGCTGAATGTCGAACACTTCCAATCCCGCTCTGATCGGACGGTCGAGAATGTTGAGATCCACGCCGCGGGCAGTGCGGAGACTGTCATCAAGGATCTCGGACTGCAGCAATTCGATGTACTGATCGGTGGATGATTTCAGATCCACGTAGGACGGTTCAACGATCGGCGAGACAGGCTGGTTATAGGTATTGATACGGTTAACGGCATCGGCCACATCGGCCATGAGCGGCTGGATGTTACCCGCCTGAACGGTGAATGCGGTGCGCTGTTCGGGTGCGAGTTTCGGGGTCTTCATCGCCTGCCGCAGCATGTTCTTTGACTGGCTCAGCGCTTCGGTGAGCTGAAGTGCTTTGAAATTGGTGATGTTCATCAGATAGTATGTTTCGATATCGGTGTCCAATGTCAGGTTCGAGTTGTCCGCCACGTCCACGACCAGAGCGAGCGCATCGGCGACAAGTTTGTTGTGGAGCTCTTCGCTCTTCTCCATCTTATGCGTGAATGCACGGCTCTTCAAGTTCTTCCAGTCGATCTTGATATTCTTCCATTGTTCCCGCACGGCAAGAGCATCACCGTACTGCGTATCGGCGGAGTCCACACTGAGCACCGCCAGTTCGATCTCCTGCTGCGATTTCAGCATCTCTGTTTCCGCAGTGGAATCTCCGAGGAAGAACTGCACGGAATATTCACGATGTCCCTGCACCTTCTCGTAGAACTGACGAAGACCGGCGTTGTAGGTAATACCGGTCAATTCCTTCTGTGAGTATTCCACGTCCTTATTGATCTGCGTGGTAACAACATACAAAAGACTGAAACTCGGTATCAACAGAAGCAATGCAACGATAGCGAATTTCTGCAGGTAGTTGAGGCGGTTCATCAACAGCGCACCCAACTTGAAGATTGCTTGTCTCATATGGTAACTCCGATAGATATTGGAAAAAGTAGATTAATACATTCTATGCTGCTGCCGACAATTTTTGGATGACATCAATGACGCGATCGAATTCTATGGATTTGTCAAAGAAGAAGTCCGCCCCTTCTTCAAAACATTTCTTGCGGTATTCGTCCTGTGCATAATTCGTCAGCATGATCACTTTGCTGGTGATCTTCTTCCCGCGGATATTCTTCAGCACGTGGATGCCGCTCCCGCCGGTCAGGAAAATATCAAGGATGACCACGTCGGGTTTGGACCGGACGATCGATTCTGTGGCTGCAAGCGGATTGTCGGCATAACCGATGATATTGATCGATGATACTTCGGTGAGCATGGACGTGAGACGGTCCCGAACAATCTCGGAATCATCAACGATGAAGACATTGATCGTGCGGGTCTGTTCCAGAGTTTGAGTGTTTTGCATGTTTTGCATAATAGGTGGACTACTATACTAAACTATTGTAGGAAGGAATATCAGCGGATTACGGTATTTTCTGTAGGTGTTTGTCCTACACGCTTAATCGACGATCTTCATCTGCATCGCGTAGCGGGTCAGTTCGGCATTGCTGGAGAAGCGGAGTTTTTCGAGGATGCGCGTCCGGTAAGTGCTGACGGTCTTCACGCTCAGGGAGAGTTTGTCCGCCGCTTCCGAGACGGTCTTACCGGAAGCGATCAGCTGAAGCACCTGGAATTCACGGTCGGAGAGCTGTTCGTACGATTCACCATTCTTCGGTACCTGCACAAGATCAAGCAGCTGATCGGAGAGCGCCGCACTGATATATTTTCCGCCGTTCAGGATCTTGGCCACGGCGCTGACCAATGCTTCGGGCGCACTGTCCTTCGTCAGATATCCCATCGCCCCGGCTTTGATCACACGGAGAGCGTATTGATCCTCGGGGTACATGCTCAGAACAAGGATGGGAAGTTTCGGGCTGAGTGTCTTCACATCCTTCAGAAGATCGAGACCGCTTCTCCCCGGCATGCTCATATCCAGTATGAGAATGTCGAAAGAGGCAGTTCGGATGGCGGCAAGTGTTTCGGAAGAGTTTGCAGATTCGCTGAACTCCACATTCTTCATTCCCTCGCTCAGGATCTGTTTCAATCCTTTGCGGACGATCGTATGGTCATCGGCAATAAGAATGCGGGTCATGGAGTTATTCTACGGATGTTCTGCAAGTGGTATGCGTACTCGGACGGTGGTTCCTTTTCCCTGAACACCGATCACGTTCACCTCGCCGTTGAAACTGGCGGCACGTTCCTTCATTCCGAGAATACCGACGGAACGCGGATTCGCCAGTTCATTCTGCGCGATCCCTTTTCCGTCATCCTCGATCGTCAGCAGCACATTCGAGCCGTCCCTGCGGAGTGTGATGACGACATTCTTCGCCTGTGCGTGACGGATCACATTCGTGAGCGATTCCTGGAAGATCCGGAAGAATGCTGTCGATCGTTTCTCATCCATCTGCAGTTCTTCGTCCAGATGGAATGTGAAGTCAATGCCGGTCCGTTCGCTGAAATCTTTTCCCTGCCATTCGATCGCAGCAGCAAGACCGATGTCATCCAAAATTCCAGGACGGAGATCGGTGGCGAGTTTGCGCACTTTGTGGATGGTGGAATCAGCAAGATCCATCATGGACTTCAGACGCTTCTGTAGCGTCTCATCCGATGACTGCATCTTGTTGCTCACCCAGGCGAGATCCATCTTCAATCCGGTGAGCGCCTGTCCGAGATCATCGTGGATCTCTCGCGCAATGTGCGTCCGTTCCTCTTCGCGGATGTTCTGCAGTCGGACGGTGAGTGCACGCAGCTGTTTCCGTGAACTGTCGATCTCGATCTCCGCATGCATTCGTTCCGTGATGTCCGTGATGGTACCGACGAATCCTGCCAGTGAACCGTCCGTGTTGATCTCGGGGAGCGCTTGGCCCATCACCCAGAGTTCTTTCTGATCGCTTTCGCGGAAGATGCGGTACTCGGATTGGAACGGAGACTGTTCGCGGACGCAGCGGTGCCATTCTGTACGGACTCGCTTACGGTCGTGGGAATGGACCGCATTCAGAAATCCGTCCCCGAATGCCTGATCGTACGACAATCCGGTGATGTCGCTCCACCGTTCATTCACATACAGATAGAATCCGTCGGCTGAAGAAAGAAAAATTCCGACGGTGGAGACCTTTGCCAATGTGTTGAACCGCTCTTTGCTCAGCCGGAGTTCTTCTTGAACGCGGCGTTTGTCGATGGCACTTTCGATGGCCGGGCCAAGCCGAGCCGAGTGCTGCTTGAAGACATAGTCCGTTGCGCCGGACCGCATACATTCCACCACCACTTCTTCATCCAGCATATCCGAATAGATGATAAGGGGTGTTGTCGCGATCATGTTCTTCAGGATGGAGATGGTGTCGGAGGGTTTCAGTTCAGCTATATTATAGTCGAAAATGATGATCTCGGGGGAGAATTCTTCCAGCGCGTCGGGAACAAGATCGAATGCGGGGAGATGTCGAAGTTCGTATTCAAGACCCGATTTCCGCATTTCTTTGGTAAACAGCTCAACACTCTCTTGTTTGTTCTCTATTAATAGGATGCGGATAGATTTGGCCATTGAAATGAAAAGTCCCCTGATTGATAAAATTTCAAGCAAAGTATAGCGATTGTTTGAGTGAAAATCAATTTAGGAAACTCTATGAAGTTGGACTTCTCCTGCACCGAATAATTCATCTTCCACCCATTTTTCCTTACATTAATTGAAATAGATGACCATGTCCTCCGATATCCTCCAAAAATTCCATCCTGTTGTCCGCACGTGGTTCACACGTTCCTTCGGTCAGCCTTCTCCACCCCAATTGCAGGGGTGGCCTTCCATTTCGGGGGGAGATCATACGCTGATCGTTGCGCCGACCGGTTCGGGAAAAACGCTCGCAGCATTCCTCTGGTGCATCAATCATCTGGTGGAAGAGAATATCGAATCGTTCCGTATCCCGGAGGAGAAACTTGCTCCCGGACCGGGAAGAAACAAAAGGAAAAAGAGAGGGCCGGAAAACATCAATAAAGGGATCCGCATTCTGTATGTCTCCCCGCTGAAAGCACTCAACAACGATGTGCACCGCAATCTTGAAGTGCCGCTGAACGGCATCCTGTCGGAAGCAGAAGCGCAAGGGATCGCCCTTTCGGAGATCCGCAGTGCGGTGAGGACCGGTGATACCACGCAGACCGAGCGGGCACGCATGCTGAGAAATCCTCCGGATATCCTCATCACCACTCCCGAATCTCTCTTTCTGATGCTCACTTCGGAAAAATCCCGCGCATTGTTCAGCACGGTGCAGTACGTGATCATCGATGAGATCCACTCCATCAGCAATTCAAAACGGGGAGTCCACTTATCCTTGTCCCTGGAACGGCTGGAACATCTCATCGCAAACGCACGGAACGGAAGTGGACCGGAGGAAAGAACGTTTGTCCGTATCGGACTCTCCGCAACGCAGCGACCTCTGGAACCGGTCGCACAGTTCCTGGGAGGTATGCGGTGGCATCAACAGCAATTGATCCCCCGCCCGGTGACCATCATCGATGCCGGATACAAGAAAGAGGTCGATCTGAAAGTGATCTGCGCTGCGAGGGATTTCGCCGATCTTCCCATGGACAGTATCTGGTCGGTCATCTTTCCGCAATTGATCGAACTGATCCGGGAACACAGGACAACGCTCATCTTCGTCAACAACCGGCGGCTTGCGGAACGGATCGCGGCAAAAATGAACGACATCCTTGAAGGTGAAGACGATACCACCAACAACTATGCTGTTCCGTTCTATAATAAGAAACGCTTTCCGGTCCAGTCCAAAGCTCAGACGGAAATGCGTTCGGATATTCAGGTCTTTGCGTACCACGGCTCCATGTCCCGCACGGTCCGAGAACAGCTCGAGTCGGATCTGAAACTCGGCAAACTCCGCGTGCTCATCACCACATCCGCGCTGGAACTTGGTATTGATATCGGAACCGTGGACCTTGTTGTTCAGATCCAGTCCCCGAAAGGGATCGCCCGCGGACTCCAGCGCGTGGGACGTTCCGGTCATCTGGTGAATGCGAACAGCAAAGGACGGCTTTTCGTGACGCACAAAGAGGATCTTGTGGAAAGCGCGGTGGTGGCGCAGGGGATGAAGGAGCACGCCATCGAACGGACGTTCATTCCGCAGAATTGTCTGGATGTACTCGCACAGCAGATCGTTGCCATTGTCGGGATCGAAGAATGGAATGTTGAGGACTTATATGATCTCGTCCGTCAGTCATATTGCTACCGATCGCTCAGTGAGACCGTTTTCCACTCCGTGCTGGAGATGCTCGCGGGACGGTACACGAACGATGCTTTCCGTGAACTCCGCGCCCGTATTGTCTGGAACAAATTGCACAATCAGCTCTCTCCTCTCCCCGGGTCGATGCTTCTTGCCGTGACCAATGCCGGAACGATACCGGACCGGGGATATTTCGGGGTCTATCTGGAGGATCAAAAGACGAAGGTCGGTGAAGTAGACGAGGAATTCATCTATGAAAGCCGTGCAGGGGATACATTCATCCTCGGTTCGAATGTCTGGCGGATGAAGGATATTGATGCGAACAAAGTGATCGTTTCTCCGGCACCCGGACAGCCGGCGCGCATGCCGTTCTGGCGCGGCGAAGGGATCGGGCGGACGTATGAACTCGGGGTGAGGATCGGTGAGTTCCTTGAGCATCTCTCTGAACCGGAAACCACCACACCAGCATCCCCGGAAACGGATGTGTCTGTTCAAGATTCCAGACGGACATTTTTGGAATCATTCCCGATCGATTCGAACTCTGTCCGAAATATCATGGAATACGTGGAAGAGCAGCGAATTTCCACCGCACTCGTTCCGACACACCGAACCATCGTCGTGGAAGGATTCCGGGATGAGGTCGGCGACCCGCGCATCGTCGTCCACTCCTGCTTCGGCAAAGGTGTGAATGGATTGCTTGGAATTGTGTTGACCTCCGTCCTGAAGCAGCGGCTGAATATCGATATTCAGATGCTCTATAATAACGACGGTATCCTCTTCCGCTGTTCGGATGCAGAACGGCTTCCGCTCGATCTCTTTTCGCAGATCAGTACGGAGTTCGCACAGCAGATCATTCTGGAAGAGATCCCTTCTTCCCCGCTGTTCGGTGCGTTATTCCGTCAGAATGCCGAACGGTCGCTGCTCCTTCCGAAAGGTTCGCCGGGGAAACGGCGTCCGTTCTTTCTGCAGCGGATGAAATCCGCAGACCTGCTGCAGATCGTGCGGCAGTACACCGATTTTCCCATCGTCATCGAAACGATCCGCGAATGTTTGACCGATGTGCTGGACTTTGAACATTTCAAGGAGATCATCGCCGGCATCGAATCCGAAACCATCCGTGTCCATACGGTCCAGAATGAAGTTCCTTCGCCGTTCGCCTCCACACTCCTCTTTGATTTTGCTGCGGTCTATATGTATCAATGGGATGACCCGAAGCAGAATGCACAGCAGCAGTTCGCTCTGCTCAACCGCGAGCTGATCGCCGAAGTGGTGGATCTGGACGATGTCAAATCTGTCGTCCGCACCGATGCGGTTGCCAGGGTGGAAGAACAGCTCCAGTTCACATCACTCACGCGGAGAGCACGGAGCGCGGAGGAACTGATGGATATGTTCCTCCGTCTCGGTGAGCTGACGGAGTCGGAATTAGCGGAACGGGTTCAGCAAAAAGAGTTCATCGGACAGCTGCTGAGCAGGAATATCATCGCTCCAGTTTCGATCGCGGGAAAACACTATCTCATCTCCGGAGAGGAGATCCCGCTCTATCGTCCGTTCTCCGAGATCAGCGCGGAGGTGATCGCATCATTGCCGGAGTCATTTCGATCAGCCTCCTTCGAACGGGACGAAGCGCTTCGGTATGTGATCATGCGGATGCTCCGCAGCCACGGCACACTGACCGCACGCAATATTGCCGAACGGTTCGGACTTGAACAGGAAGAATGCCGCCGGTTGCTTTCGTCATTGAAAGAGAGTGAGAACCTGACCAGCGGTCAATTGACGGAAGCGAGCACTGAAGAACAATTCTGTTACCGTCCCAACTTCGAGCGGATCCACCGCGCATCGATCTCCATGCTGCGGAAAGAGGTGAAGCCGGCAACGATCACCGATTTCACCCGGCTGCTCCTCCGGTGGCAGCATCGTGAACCTGCTTCACGCCTGCGGGATGAGGATGGATTGAGTGACCTGCTGGGATCGTTCGAAGGGTGTGCCCTTTCATCGGACCTGTGGGAATCGGAGATCTTTCGACCACGTATTGAACACTACCACGGAACTATGCTCCGGCAATTGACGCAGCGGGGGGAATTTTTCTGCATCGGCACCCTTTCCGGCCGCTCGCAATGGATCGCCCGCGGCAATGGAAGTTTTTTTTCCACTGGTCAGAGTGGGGCATTGGAAGGATTATCAAAACAGGCCCGGGAGATCCATGAATATTTGAAAGAGAACGGAGCTTCGTTCCTTTCCGATCTGCGTGAGCATACATCGTATTCACTTGCCGCGATCAACCGTGCTGTGTCCGAACTGTTCTGGTGCGGTTTGATCACGAACGATGTTGCAGATGAGGCGTTGAATGTGAAACGATACCGGGAAATCGATGCAGTCCACCTTAAAGGCGGACTGCATCTGCCCGATGATCGGATCAAGATCGTCAATTACCGGACAAATCCGCTGAAACGGATCGCATCGAAGAGCGTCCGCGAAGCGTTGAAACAAGTCCCAGGATGGAACGGACGGTGGTCTCTCGTTCACACAAAAAGCATCCAGGGAACACCGGTGACGGAAACGGAAATGGTCCGCCGTCAGACCCAACTGCTGCTGCTGCGCTACGGAGTGGTTGCGCGAGAGATCGCCAAACGGGAAGAGAATCTTCTCCCCTGGACCATGCTCGCTATGGAATTCCAGCGGATGGAGATGCGGGGTGAGATCAGACGAGGATACTTTGTGGAAGGGCTCTCCGGAATGCAGTTCGCGCTCCCCGAGGCAGTGACGATGCTGGATGAGATCAAATCCGTACGTCCGAAGAATGAACCTCCGGTCGTTCTGAATGCGTGTGATCCGGCAAATCCGTACGGTCCCGGTATCGATCCTTTTGAGCAGATTCCACAACACAGTGAATTGAAGTTCTCACGGATTCCGGGAAATTATCTTATCTTGGAGTGCGGAATGCCGATCGTCTGGATCGAGAATAGCGGCATGCGGATCTTTACACTGGACGGATCCGTCCCGACCGATCATGTGCAGGCGGGATTACAGAGCTTCATTCATCACTTGCGCAGTTCATATCCCGAAAGGAATGAGGTCGTCGTCGAATACGTCAACGATCTCCGCCCGTCGGAATCCGGAGCGGCTGAGATGCTCCGTTCGCTCGGCTTCTACCGTGATAAGATCCAGACGATGCGGTTGGATTTGCGGTGAAATAGCGCTGAAAAATTGTAACACGATGAGTACGGCGTCAATCCCATTACTTGTTCTCCTGAACGATGCGAAAACCGATGCGTGTGCTTCTGTAGGATTGATGAAGACGTGTCCGTGCGGTGGCCCGGCATTGTTGCTCCGCATTGAACCAAGACCCCCCGCGCAGCACTTTGAATTCAGAACCTTTTTTGATGTTTGGAAATGTTTTTTCTTCGGACGTATATTGACCGTAGGAATCTGCGCACCATTCCAAAACATTACCGGACATGTCATAGAGTCCCAGCTGATTCGGACGGAATGACCCAACCGGAGCCGTATAGACATATCCATCACGATAATCATTCCACTTCTTCAGATTTTTCAATGTTGACGCTGCCGTTTCGTCGGCGACATTCCCGCTCGGATCGCCGTTTCCCCATCCAAATTTTGGACGCATTCCCCGTTCACGTGCGGCGAATTCCCATTCTGCCTCCAAAGGAAGCCGTATGGTAGAGTGTGTCTTTTTCGACATCCACTCACAGTATGCCGCCGCATCATTCCAACTGACACAGACGACCGGATCATTCTTGGTCTGGTTGAAACCTGGGTTTTTGTAGTTGATCGAAAATTCTTTCGCCCACATGCTTCCGTCCCAAATAGTTGACCAGCCGTCCCTTTCCGCTTCGGTCACATAACCAGTTTCGGAAGTGAAATTCTCGAATTGTTCAACCGTGATCTCATACTTGCTGATTTTAAAATCCTTCAGAGTGATGTAACTGACAGGTACCTCATCTGCCTCCGCCTCTTTGGTAATATCACCCAGCCGGAATTTATTCCCGGTGACATTGACGAACAGAGGCAATTGTGAATCGATAACGGTTTCATTGTTCTTGGGGATATTCGACTTCGGACTGTCCGACGGTTCGCCGGCATTCAACAGAAAAATGATTGTAATAATCGTAGTATGCATAAGGAAGATGGATGATTGATTGATGTGAAGGAGGTGTATGTGATTTTCTGTTCCAATATATTTCTAATTCATCCGGTGAACAATGCGAGGAATGCAAGATAACAGATTCATATTTCTAGAAAGACGGTACGGTAAAAATTCCGTAACCGTATATTGATCCTGTCCAGCGGATGCTAAGAATATGTTACGGTTTGCATTTCGAAACATCCATGTCTACATTATATGGCATGCTGAATGAAGGGCATCGGTTATTTCCGACACAAAGGTCTTTTGCATATCGGAACGTTTGTCACGAGAGCAAAGACGAACCATGACAACCATTCACATCGGCGTACTTCGCCGAAAAGCGAAGTTTCTTCTCCAATTCCCTGCGCGGGAATAAATATTCTATGAGTCGTTATGAAACATCTAATATTGTTATTCTTGATCTTGACGGTGATCGTTGATGCTCAGGACTCCATCACCATCCGCGACATCCAATCGGCCGAAAAACTGATCGGATTGGAATTCACTGACGCGAAACGTGAATCATTGTTGGGAGATGTGCAGGGACAACTGAACAGTTACCGGAATCTCCGGACTGTTTCCGTGCCGAACAGCGTTGTCCCGTCGATGCTGTTCAATCCGATCCCGTTCGGAATGACCTTCGACAAGCGCCCTTCGGTCTTCGCACCGGAAGGAAAGAACATCGTCACAGTGCCCACGAGGAGTGAAGAACTTGCTTTCTATTCCGTCTCCGAGTTATCAACCTTGATCCGGAAGAGGAAGATCACCTCCGAACAGCTGACGAAACTCTATCTCGAACGAATACACCGGTACTCGCCGATGCTTCAGTGCATCGTCACTGTCACCGAGTCCCTCGCTCTTGCGCAGGCGCGCCGGGCGGATCAGGAGATCGCCGCTGGTCGGTACAGAGGTCCGCTCCACGGTATCCCGTACGGCGCGAAGGATCTGCTTTCCACCAAGAAATATCCGACCACCTGGGGATCTGTTCCGTTCCGCAATCAGGTGATCGATGAGAATGCCACCGTCATTCAGCGGCTGGAAGATGCCGGGGCGGTGCTGATCGCAAAGACCGCGATGGGTGAACTCGCCTGGGGGGATGTCTGGTTCGGAGGAAGATCGAAGAACCCGTGGGATACCACTCAGGGTTCCAGCGGTTCTTCCGCCGGCTCTGCATCCGGTACGGCGGCGGGATTGTTCGCCTTCTCCATCGGTTCGGAAACGTACGGCTCGATCGTCTCGCCCTCCACCCGTTGCGGTACGACAGGACTCAGGCCGACGTATGGACGCGTCAGCCGGTATGGTGCGATGGCGCTCAGCTGGAGCATGGATAAACTCGGTCCGATCTGCCGCACAGTGGAGGACTGCGCACTTGTCTTCAACGCGATCTACGGTCCGGACGAAAAGGATCAGACATTGTTCGATCTTCCCTTTGTCTACGAACCGAAGAGGACCGATCTGAAGAAACTCCGGATCGGATATCTTAAAACGGATTTCGACAGCGCCAAAGAGGGAAAATCGTTCAATGATTCCGTATTGACCGTGTTAAAGAGACTCGGTGCAGAATTGATCCCGATCGAACTTCCGTCATATCCTGTGGATGATATCAGCATCATGCTCGGCGCAGAATCCGCCGCCGCGTTCGACGAATTGACGAGGAACGGACAGGACGATCAGCTCGTGCGCCAGATCAAGAACGCCTGGCCGAATTCCTTCCGCGCCTCCCGCTTCATTCCTGCGGTGGAATATCTCCGGGCGGCGCAGGTGAGACAATTGTTGATCCAGGAAATGAAAAAGGTGATGGCCGCCGTTGATGTGTACGTCGGTCCGTCGCAGGAAGGGAGCAGTCTGCTGCTGACCAATCTGACAGGACATCCCTGTGTCGTGCTTCCGTGCGGATTCAATGAGAAAGGAAGACCGGTGAGCATCACCTTCACCGGAACCCTCTTCGGAGAAGGGACACTCCTTTCCGTCGCCAAACAATATCAGGATGCGACATCCTATCACCTGCAGCATCCAACTCTCGGGAAGTAATGTCCACAAAGATCTCACAATTTCTCAGTCATCAGGATGCACCGGGGATGCTGTTCCGTTTTCCCCGACTGCTGTATCCGTATTTCCTCATCAATTATTTCTCCGTTCTGCGGATGCGGTATGCCCGGCGAGCAGTGAAGCGTACTCTCCGCTCAATGCCTGCTCCGAAGAACATCGTCGAGGCCGGCTGCGGCATGGGTGATTTTCTGTTCACCATTCCGGCGCTCCGGGGTGCAGAGAGCGTGCTTGGGATCGATGTTTCACAGTCCAACATTGCCGTCTGCAGCAGGCTTGCAGAATCCGACGGTGCCGGGAATATGCGCTTTGTCTGCAGCGATCTTGCTGAAGCGGAAATTCCATCGGGACAGGATCTCATCCTCTGCATCGGCGTCCTGATGTATATCAAAGAAGATGAGACCGTCATGAGAAAATTCCATGCGGCCCTTTCCCCCGGCGGGAAGCTGCTCCTCTATGTCGCTGTGAATTACCGCCGGACATTGTCTTTGTATCGAACTCTGTCGAAACGGACCGGATTCGATTATGATGAGATCATCGGCCGCCCGCAGACGTACTCGGATGAATCCCTTGAGCAGCTCCTGCTCCGGTGCGGGTTCAGGATCGAACGCAGGGAATATTCTTTCGGTACTTTCGCTGCAGCCATGTTCGAGGTCTCCGCTATTTTTGAATGGCTGGTCAAAACAAAGAACCCGTTGATGTCATTGCTGATCATTCCGTTCTATCTGTTGTTCTATCCATTCTATTTTATCTCGATGACGGCGGACCTCCACACCCGCCGGAAAACAGGAAACGGCGTGATGATCACTGCCGTCAAACAATAATTATTTACTATGAAAAAGACCAATAGATCCGCCCCGATACGTGAGGACCAGAATGACCTTGGATTCGGGTCACGCCTTTCCCAGCAGGAACACAGCCGGATGATGAACCGCGACGGGACATTCAATGTGGAGAGGGACGGATTGTCATTCATCCGTTCGATGAGCCTGTATCATCATCTTATCACGATTTCCTGGACAAACTTTCTTCTGATGATGGCGTTGTTTTACATCGCCGTCAACTTTCTCTTTGGTGCCGGGTACTATCTGTGCGGACCGGATGCGCTGAATGGAGCTGAAACGACGACGGTCAGTCACCATTTCTGGAACTGCTTTTTCTTCAGTGTGGAGACCTTCGGCACGATCGGATACGGCGCGTTGAATCCTCGATCGACCGCGGCAAACTGGCTGATGACATTTGAAGCCTTCTTCGGTCTTGTGAGTGCGGCAATGGCGACAGGATTGTTGTTCGCACGATTCGCGCGGCCGAATGCGAAAGTGCTCTACAGCAACCGGGCAGTCATTGCTCCGTTCAAAGTGGGAAAAGCATTGATGGTGAGGATCATCAACCAGCGGTCGAGTCAATTGATCAATATTGAAGCACAGTTCATTTTATCATTCATGGAAGAAAAAGAAGGACGAAGGATCCGGCGGTATTTTTCCCTTCCGCTGGACAGACAGAAAGTGACCTTCTTCCCTCTCCATTGGACGATCGTTCATGTGATCGACGAGCACAGTCCGTTATTCCAAAAGGATGAAGAGTATATGAGAGAAGCCGAGGCGGAGATGTTCGTTCTGGTGACGGCAACGGACGAAACATATTCGCAGACCGTCCATTCCCGCTCCTCGTACCGATATGATGAGATCATTTGGGATGCGAAGTTCAAGGATATCTTTGTGAAAGGATCCTCCGGAAAAGCGATCGGCGTGAATATGAACCGCATCCATGAATACGAACATCTATCCCGGGACTGACATGCAGCATTATATCATTGACGGTTACAATGTGATCCATGCTGTTCCGTCACTCAAAAAAACTTTGCTGCATGATGCGCACTCGTCGCGCGAATTGTTGATCCATTCCGTTGCTCAATTGACACATACAAAGAAATTCCGCTGTACCATTGTTTTCGATGGAATGGATGTTGACCCGCAGCCGAAGCAATCCCCCCACGCGCCTGTTCATGTTGTCTTTTCCTCACCGCTCTCTGCCGATGCGCGTATCAAACAGATGATCGAACATTCCAAAAGCAGAACTCAGCTTGTGATCATCACCTCCGATCGGGAGATCCTGAATTTTGCCAAGGTCTGCTCCTGCCAGACACATACCTCAAAACATTTCGCTAACCTGCTTGCCGGTTCGGATGATACTGTCACCGAAAAATCCGATGCGCCGTTAAGTCCCTCACTGATCGATGAGTGGCTTAAGATCTTTGGAGAAAAATAAATCCGACAAAGGACTTGACTTTCACCTTTCCTTGATATAAATTTAGGTTAACCTAAATTTTAAAGGAAGTGAAAATGGAAACTGCTCTCTCCCCGAACCTGGATCTGCCCGATAAAGCTAAAATGTATCGATTTGTCCTTTATTTGAGCATTTTCACCATTATTTACAATCTCGCTGAAGGACTTATCTCCACTATGGTCGGCTTTTCGGATGAATCCCTGACTTTGTTCGGATTCGGCGTGGACAGTTTCATCGAAACAATTTCCGGAATCGGCATCGCAGCGATGGTCATCCGTATCTCACGGAATCCTGCCAGCAGCAAAAGCCCATTTGAGATCACCGCATTGAAGATTACCGGCTGGTCGTTTTACGGACTCTCCGCCGGATTATTCGTTTCCTCCATTCTCTCATTTCTCTCCGGCAGACAACCTGAATCCACATTTTGGGGAGTGGTCATTTCGCTGATCTCCATTGTCTCAATGCTGGGATTGATCCATTACAAGAAGAAGTACGGCACGGCACTGAATTCCAAAGCGATCATTGCCGATGCGAACTGCAATGTGGTCTGTGTCTATATGTCGTTGACACTGCTCGCCTCCAGTTTCCTGTATGAGACCTTCTCCCTGCCGTATGTGGATGCTGCAGGCGCGCTTGGACTGGTCTATTTTTCCGTCCAGGAAGGGAAAGAATGTTTTGAAAAAGCACGGACCATGAGCGACGCATGTGCATGCGGACACGATTAACAGAAGGACAAGAACAATGGCCAGCGAACAGATCGAAAATTATTTGAAGAATATCTACAAGCTCTCCTCCAATGAAGGGCGTGTCACGACTTCCTCGCTCTCCGAGAAGCTGCAGATATCCCCGGCATCCGTTTCGGAAATGATCAAGAAACTTGCCGAGGAAGGAACACTCACGCACACTCCGTACAAAGGAGTCGAGCTGACCGAGTCCGGTAAGATCCTTGCGCTGAGGATCATCCGTAAGCACCGGCTGTGGGAAATGTTCCTGGTACAGGTGCTCCACTTCGGGTGGGATGAGATCGATGATGAAGCGGAACGCTTCGAACATATCATGTCCGATAAAATGGAAGAGAAGATCGACCATGTCCTCGGGCATCCGCACATCGATCCGCACGGGGACCCGATCCCGACCAAGGATGGACAGATCCATTGTTCCGTCAGCACGCCGATGATCGAATCGCCGGAAGGTGCGACCGTCCGTGTTCTTCGTGTGAGCGACTCCAATTCCGAGATGCTGCAGTACGTCGCCTCCATCGGCATCGCACTGAACAAAGAGATCCGCATCAAACAAAAGATGAGTTTTGACAATTCACTGCTGGTGGTGATCAACGGTAAAGAGATCAACATCAGTTCCACCATCGCCTCGAACATCTTTGTTGAGAATGTATAAGGACAAGTTATGATCGCACCGGGAAATGCTTTGATCATCTTCGCCGTCCTGACCGCTGTTGCAGGACTGCTCTTCTTTCCAAAGTACGGTATTATGTCGCGCTGGAAACGGGTCCGGCGCGGCCTGCAGCGGACTCTGATCGAGGACGCGCTGAAACATATCTATGATTACGAATACAAGAATATGAACTGCACCACCGAGAGTATCGCCGGCGCACTGCTTATCTCATCGGATACGGCAGCGGAATTATTGACCCGGCTCTCCTCCATGGGATTACTCATCACCAACGAGAACGGCGTCAAACTGACCCCGGACGGGAATTCGTATGCACTGCGTGTGATCCGGGTCCACCGCTTGTGGGAACGCTATCTGGCGGACGAAACAAGCGTCCCCCCGACGGAATGGCATGCTTCCGCCGAAGAAGCGGAGCACCGCATGACTGCCGAACAGACCGAAGCGCTTGCAGCGCAGATCGGCAATCCCAATTTCGATCCGCACGGCGATCCCATTCCCACGCCGAGCGGTGAGATGCCGCCGAAAAAAGGACATTCTCTGCTCCTCCTGAACAGCGGTGATTTCGGTGTGATCACACATATCGAAGATGAACCCGAAGCGGTCTTTGCTCAGCTTGTCGCTCAAGGTCTGTACGTCGGCATGCAGGTGATGATGATCGAGAGGACGAACGAACGGGTCCGTTTTGCAGCGGATGGTGAAGAGATCATTCTCGCACCGATCCTTACGAACAACGTCACCGTCTCCTCGATCACCGAGGATGAACAGCGGATCACCCATCCGCTCGATACTTTATCATCGTTGAAGATCGGCGAAGAAGCTCAGGTTCTCAATATTTCCAAAGCCCTCCGCGGACAGCAGCGACGGAGACTGATGGACCTGGGAGTGGTTCCCGGCACAGTCATCCGCGCGGAAATGGCGAGCGCATCCGGAGATCCGACCGCATATATCATCCGCGGTGCCATGGTGGCCCTGCGGAAACAGCATGCTTCGATGGTCTTCATTCAAAAGAATTGATCCGGCAACGGAAAAAGGAAGAACACATATGTCTCAAACACCAAACGCACATTGTGAGGACTGCCCGGTCCATCACCTCGGGAATCTGAAGAAACTCGGCATCAACATGTCGCAATTCGATTTTGTCGTCGCACTCGCCGGGAATCCCAACACCGGAAAGAGTACGGTCTTCAATGCGCTGACAGGACTCCGTCAGCACACCGGCAACTGGCCGGGAAAGACCGTCACCCGCGCCGAAGGAGGATTCGTCTATGCGAACAAACGATTCAAACTAGTCGATCTGCCGGGAACCTACTCCCTTCTTTCCACCAGTACGGACGAAGAAGTGGCCCGTGATTTTATCCTCTTCGGTCAACCGGATGTGACGGTGATCGTCGTTGATGCAACGCGTCTCGAACGGAACCTGAATCTCGTTCTGCAGGTATTGGAGATCACCGACCGGGCCGTCGTCTGCCTGAACCTGATGGACGAAGCAAAACGACACGACATATCGATCGACGTGCGCGCGCTCTCGAAAGATCTCGGTGTCCCGGTGGTCGCCGCCGCGGCGCGTCAGGAGGAAGGGATCGGCGAGCTGTTGAAATATATCTACGAAGTAGCCACCGGCACCTACATCTGCCGTCCGCACCGGCTGGAACGGACCGCTCCGAAATTGGAAAAAGCGATCACCGAACTTTCCTCCAAGATCAAGAATGAGTTCCCGAATCTTCCGAACGCACGGTGGATCGCACTCCGCCTGCTGGAAGGTGACCAGAAGATCATCGATGCCGTGAACAGCGGCGAACTCGCAACACTCTCACGGAGGAATTCCGTGACGGCATCCGTATGACCGGCAGAACAGCAATCGTACGACGAGAATATTATGACAACCGATAACAAAACAGCGATCCTCTCCTCCGCCAAATCCCTTCGATGGGAGATCGGCGAACACATCCATGATTCACTGGTGGAATCGATCTATGCCGACGCGAATCAGATCGCAGCGCGTTCGGTGACCGTCTCCGCCGAAAAGCGTTCCTTCAGCATGGACCGGACGCTGGACCGGCTGATCACCAGCCGTTGGTTCGGATTCCCGTTGATGTTCCTGATGCTCGCGATCGTCTTCTGGCTGACCGTGGAAGGGGCGAACGTTCCTTCTGCGATGATCGCCTCACTGCTTGTGGATACGCTCCATCCGATGCTGCGGGAACTATTCAACTCTGCCGGCTCGCCGTGGTGGATCACCGGCATCCTTATTGACGGGATCTGGCTTGCTATGGCGTGGGTCATCAGCGTGATGCTCCCTCCGATGGCGATCTTCTTCCCGCTCTTTACGCTGCTGGAGGATTTCGGATACCTTCCGCGCGTTGCATTCAATATGGATTCCCTCTTCCGGAAAGCGGGAGCACACGGCAAGCAAGCGCTGAGCATGACGATGGGATTCGGATGCAATGCGGCGGGAGTCGTCGCTACACGCATCATCGACAGTCCTCGCGAACGGCTCATCGCCATCATCACCAATAATTTTTCGCTGTGCAACGGACGCTGGCCGACACAGATCCTGATCGCATCGATCTTTTTCGGAGCTCTCGCTCCGGCACATCTTGCCGGCTTCATCACCGCCGGCGCAGTGGTCACCGTCGCCATGCTCGGCATCTTCTTCACGCTGGTCGTCTCATGGGGACTGTCGCGGACCGTTCTTCGCGGAGAAGCCTCGGCGTTCAGTCTTGAACTTCCGCCGTACCGTCCGCCGCAACTGTGGCAGACCCTGTACACGTCCCTGATTGACCGTACGGCGATTGTCCTCTGGCGCGCGATCGTATTTGCTGCCCCTGCCGGCGCAGTGATCTGGCTCGTTACCAATATCCATATCGGTACGCTGAGCATCGCGGAGCATTTCATCAATTTTTCCGATCCGTTCGGATTTTTACTCGGCTTGAACGGCGTGATCCTGCTCGCCTACATCATTGCGATCCCGGCGAACGAGATCGTCATCCCTACCGTACTGATGCTGACCGTGCTGAGTGTGAAATTATCCGGCGTCGGCGACGGCGCAGGAGTGATGTTCGAACTGGATGATGCCTCCGCGGTCGCGGATATCCTCCGCGCGGGCGGGTGGACGATGCTCACCGGCATCAACTTGATGCTCTTCAGTCTTCTGCATAACCCATGCTCCACGACCATCTACACCATCTACAAAGAGACGAAGAGCGCCAAATGGACTGCCGTGGCGACCCTTGTCCCGGTGGCAATGGGTGTTGTGATCTGTTTTCTTGTTGCTCAATTCTATCGGTTAATATTCTAAAGGTGCTCTATGTTCCAGGATACAACTGTTCGTCTCATCTTCGGATCCATCTTCTTTGCCGTCTTTTCCGTCGGCTTCTATTATAGGATCAAAGCTCACCGTCAGAACGATCATTTTGAACGGATGAAACATGAAGGAAAAACGACCTTCTTCATCCTGCGCGTCTGCGGTCTTTTCCTCTGGGGAATGAACTTCCTCTTTCCGTTCTTTCCGGAACTGTTCGCGCCGGTCCGCTTCACGCCTTCCGAACCGTTACAGACGGCAGGACTCGTAGCCGCACTCATTTCCATTCCGATGGGAATTTCCGTCTTCACATCCATCGGTAAGAATATCACTGATACGGTGGAAACACGCAAAAACCACGAGCTGATCACCGGCGGAATCTATCGGTTCATCCGCCACCCGTTATATACCACAGGATTCCTGCTCTTTGTCGGACTCGGTCTGCTGGCATCGAACTGGTTATCTATTTCGCTCTCTTTCGTCGTGCTCTTAACCCTCTATCTCCGTACATTCACCGAGGAAGAGAAATTGATCGAGGAGTTCGGTGAACAATACATCCGCTATCGGCAAACCACCGGAAAATTCCTGCCGAAGCTGTTTTAAGATCCGAATCTATATTATATTTCATACACAATAATAACGACACCTCCCTGCAGCATGGAGGTCAACCAAAAAGAACGTTTATGAAGCTACGATCCCTACTGTTCATCGTGTTCACCACCGCCGTGTATTCACAGGAATTTTCCAAAGCGATCGAAGATAATTCCTTTTTCATCGAGGAAGCGTATAATCAGGAGGAACGGGTCGTTCAGCATATCTTCACCGGCGCAACGTTCAGCCGGACGGGAGGTTCGGAATCCGGCTTCACTCAGGAATGGCCCGCATTCGGATTGATGCATCAACTCAGTTTTTCCGTTCCGTTCATCGTCTCTTCCCTCCCCTCGGCTCAGGGTATCGGAGATGTGATGGTGAACTACCGCTATCAGATGATCCGCGACAACAGTCTGGCATTCTCCCCGCGATTTTCGGTGATCCTCCCGACAGGGGATGAAGCCAAAGGATTCGGCAGCGGTGTCGTGGGTGCACAGGTCAATCTCCCGCTGAGCAAACGCTTCACCAATGAATTTGTCACGCATTATAATGGCGGAATGACGCTGCTTCCCAATGTAACCATGGGCTTGAAGAAAGAAACTGTCACTGATTATTTTGTCGGAGCAAGCGGCATCTATCTTCTCCGTGAAGATCTTAATATCATGATCGAGGCATTATTTAATTCCTCGGGCTCCGCTTCCGGCAGAACGGAAGAGTTCATCCTCAATCCCGGTCTTCGCGGCGCGATCGATATCGGCGAACTGCAGATCGTTCCCGGGATCGCATTCCCGTTCACCTTTTCCAAGGGATATCAGGATAACGGATTCTTCTTCTATGTTTCTTTTGAACATCCGTATTGATCATCGTAGTCATGATTCTTCACTGATGATCCGTTCCAACACACGATAGTGAATACCGGGAAAGACCGTATGCCCATCCGACCGTACATCCTTGCAGAAACGAATTGGAAGAACATTCAAGGGTCCGTGTTCGACACCGCCGTCCTTCCCTGGGCTGCCACGGAAGCACACAATTTTCATCTTCCGTATTCCACGGATACCATCGAATGCGATCATATCGCTGCGGAAGGAGCGCGAAAAGCGTGGGAAGCCGGCGCCAAAGTGATCGTTCTCCCGACGGTGCCGTTCGGTGTTCAGTCCGGTCAGCTTGATATACCGTTCTGTCTTCATATCAATCCCTCCACCCAGACGTCCATCCTGTTCGATCTTGCACAGACGCTGCAGCGGCATGGCGTAAGGAAACTCGTTATCCTGAATGGACACGGCGGGAATGACTTCAAGAGCATCATCCGTGAACTTCAGCCGAAGCTGGAGCTCTTTTTGTGCTCGCTCAACTGGTACACAGCGGTCCCTCCGAAACAGTATTTTGATATTCCCGGTGATCATGCAGGCGAACTGGAAACGAGCATGATCCTCCACTATGCGAACGATCTCGTGCTCTCGTTGGATGCCGCAGGTGAAGGGCGGGAGAAAAAATTCCTCGTGGAAGGATTGCGGAACGGATTGGCCTGGGCGCCGAGACAATGGACGAAGATCTCGGCGGATACGGGGGTCGGCGATCCGAAACATGCCTCCGCCGAAAAAGGAAAGCGGTTCAGCGATGCTGCCACCGATGCGATCGGGGCTTTCCTTGTCGATCTCTCAAAGACAGGAACCGACAGGATGTATGAACCATAATGAATGACCTCGCAGGAAGCCCGCCTCAGGCGGGCAAGCTGCAAGGTATCTTTGTCATGCCCGAATGTCCCGCTACTCGGATTCCGCTCACGGCGGGATTCAAAAGGCGGAATTTCTATCGGGCATCCAATTTATGGATTCCCGCCAAGAGCACGCGGGAATGACAATGCGCCGCAAGCCCGCCTGTGGCGGGCAAGCAGCGGAGTATTTACTCACAGGAGAATAAAAAAGGACTCATCAGAGTCCTTTTTTAATTATGCATCGAAGATCATGTTATTTGGACACCAGCGTTCTCGCCCACCGTATCACCGCCAGGATCACGAACAGAACACCGAGCATCGCTACCACCGAGGAACCGGCAGGAAAATCGTACTGTGTGGAGAAAAGGAGTCCGAAAAAACTCCCCAGCACACCGATGATCATGGAGATGATAATGGCTGCATTTCTTTTCCGCGAGATCAGGATCGCCGCTACCGGCGGGATGATGAGATACGAGAAGACCGGAATGACACCAGCGCTTCTCACGGCAAGAACGATCGCAAGACCGATGGAAAGATAGAACAGAAAATTCCAGAGATTGAACACGCCGATCTCCTCCGTCTCATGCTGCTCGAATTTCTCGGTAAGGTTGAAGAATTTTTTCCGGAAGACGAATTGAAGGAGACCGATCAGTCCGAACACACCGGCCATCGTCATGATCTGCTCTTCCGTGACTGTAAAGACACTGCCGAACAACACCTCCGAAATATCGGATTCGCCGTGCGGTGATTTCGAGATAAGCAGGACCGTTACGGCAGAGGCGACCGCATAGACGATACCGATGATCGCCTCCTGTTTCAGCCGTTTATCCCTGATCTTGATGAAGGAAAGCAAAAACGCACCTGCCATCGTAAAAATGATCGAGATGAGCGTCTGATCCTTTTCAATGAAATTCCCGACGGCAACACCCAGCATGGAGATCTGACCGAGCGCCAGATCCACAAAGACGATCCCTCTCCCCACGACATGCACTCCGAGGTATGAAAGGAGCAGACCCATGATGATGCTGATCGTGAGTGCGTTAAGAATGAAATCCTGCGTGAACATATCTGACATAAAAGCCTCGTCGATTGTCGAATCTGCAATATTCGCTATCCCCGCATATTCTTGACGGAGATCCATGGATCGTTGATTATTGAACTGCCGTAAGTATTTGCTTTACATTATAGTCGAACAGATCGATATATGTTTTGATCTCCGCTGTCGCGCCGACCGATGTGGCCAGTGTGACCACCTTCCCGCCGGAATTGCGCGCCGCTAGATCGGCGGATTCCGCAGTAAAATACGGCGAATTGATTATGATCCTGATCTGTTCCCGCTTCATCAGATTGATGATCTTCGCCAGCTGTGATGCGGTCGGCGGAATACCCGGTTTCGGTTCAAGGAAATCCGCGATCTTCAGTTTGAACCTCTTCTCAAAGTATGGCCATTCGTTGTGATATGCGATCACTTTCGTCCCGTCATACTTCGCCATCTTTCCTTCCCATTCCTTCACTTTACGGTCGATCGTTTCATTGAACCGATTCAGGTTAGCCGTGAACTCCCCCTGATGCTCCGGGGAGATGCGGGAAAGTGTTGCGGCGATATTCCGCGCAATTATTTTGCCATTCAACGGATCGAGCCAGTAATGCGGATTGCCGTAGATATGGATATCCCCTTCTCCCCGGTCAATAGCCGAGGGGATCTGCAGCAGCGGAATATTCACGGACGCATCGACATATCCTTCTCCCCCTTTTTGGATCTTTGCATTTCGCGCGCTGTTCAATAACGCCGGGACCCATCCCGTCTCCAGATCGAGTCCGACCGTAATGAACACATCCGCTTTGGAGAGTTTCAGTATATAACTCGGTTTCGGATCGACAAAATGAGGATTTTGATACCCTGTTGCGATCGAGAATGCCTCCACGCGGTCACCGCCGATGTACTCGGCAATGCTTTTCAGATCGGGGATGGTTGTGACGATCTTTAACTGTGCCTGCAGAAGGGAAACGGTCAGCAGGATCGAAAGGAAAATATATTTCTTCATGGACATGGACTCCTCATGTGTTCTCCGGGCATTTCACTCCCGGAACTGCTCTTCGGCGTCAGTGCTCCTGCCGCCGAAATAAAATTCGTTGATGTTCAGTACGCATGCGCGGCATGCGTGCCGATGCCGAAGATCGCCCGGAACATCACCTGCTGATAGGACGGGACACTATGGCTGTTCACATGACGGAACTCCAGCGCAAACACCTGGAACTCGGTCGGCTGAAACCGGAACAGCAGCGATGCGCTCCGTTCATCGGAACGCTCGACCATCGGCAGTCCGGAATAATCGAACCGCGCACCGATGTATGTCCGGCGCTCGAGCTGGTATTCGAACAGCGAATAGGCACCGTAGGACTGCACAGGATTCCCAGATGAAGTATCCGACCGGCTGATCAATGCTTCGGTCTGCCAGGTGAACGAACGATAGGTGTTGAATTGGACCGGCTTCCATTTGTACGTCAGATCGATCCCGGCCATCACGGCATTGAGTCCCAGCGGGTTCACACCCTTTAATCCCGAAAGGCCGAGACCGAACGTGGAATTGTCCGACAGTTCAAAGAAGTTGGTGAGATGAGCGGATGTCATCAAAGTATTGTCAGTTCCGTTATCAAGCGAAGGATTCGACACGCTCCGTCCGATCTCCACTTCCAGTTCCTGAAAGAAGTCCCACGGATTCGGCACAAGGATGCTCGCCGAAATTCCCTCCATGAACAATCCTTCATCGCCGAAGAAATGATTGATCATTGCTGGGAATTCCACGAAACTGAATGCGTGCGGATGGAGGGTGTTCACCTTCGTAAATTGAGGTTTGAATCGGCCGAGCGTCACTTCCATCGAATACGGCAGCGCTATGGAGGTGAGCGTCGCCACTTCCAATCCTGCCGAAAAATCTCCGTTCACGGAATCCTTCCCAAACGCGAAAAGGAAATTCGCCCGCGCATACGGATCGACGACGGAGCTGAGATGCACTTCCAGTGCATTGAAATAGGTCTCGATATTTCTCGGACCTTCGGATGAATAGGTTGTACGGAAATCCCCGATGGCGCTGATATCGGGATTCATCGAAACACCCGGACGGATAACAGGAGCGGTCTGAAGAGTCGGAGCGTCCGTTTGCGGTTGCTGTTCAGCGGTCTGCAGCGTATCTGCCGCAGCGGCAGAATCTGACAATACCTGGGAAGTCGATATTCCGGTCAGCACAATAATGCCGATCAGAATGGAAAAGAGAGATCTCATGAAATAACCTTTCGCTAATGATGTGCCGTTATCGCTATACAGAATGCTCCATCCTTTCCCGGACGGGCGCTGCAGAGCTGATGATGAATGACAGTATTAAGCGAAAAGTGCGGGGGGACCGCGGCGTGAGTGACTGGAGTGATGATCGTGTTCTATGATGATGCGGACGACAGACGAACGGAGCGGGGACGGATCGTCGCTGTGCCGCACAATAACAGCAGTACCGAACAGTACGGAATGTGATGCAGCGGAACAGACCGTGCAATCCCCGTGCGATTCGATGATGTGGTGGTGACAATCTTCAGCATCCTCATGCTGAACGAAGGCGTGTTCGCCGGACCCCGTCGCAAAGATGGAATCCTCATGAAAATGAAACGGCACACTCACCAAAGCAAGTGTGCCGTAGACGATCAGCATGACGACAGAGACAAACGTGTTTGTTCTGTTCTTCATGTATTCAGTATTAAATTTTTCCTGCGCGGACCAGTTTTGCGATCTCAGCAGTGCCGTTCTTGGTCACTGTCTTCAATGCTTTGCTGGAAAGTTTCACATTCACATAGCGCTTCAGTTCCTGAACCCAAATGCGTTTGCTCTGCAGATTGGGGAGGAAACGGCGCGGCGTGCGGTTGTTCGCGTGCGACACATTGTGTCCGGTCATCGGACCGACTTCGGAGACTTCACATCGTTTTGACATTATTCTGGTTCCTTGTTAACTGATTGATCTGAATTAGTGAGCACCCGACTGCATTTTCTTGAATTCTGCTTCCAAGATCGCTTCTTCAGATTTCTCATCTTTCACTTTGACTAATTTTTGGTTGAAGCGGTATGAACCTTTATCGGTCTTCACTGCTGCAACAAATTTGATCGTTTTCTCCAACCCGCCGGCTTTCGCGGCTTTCTTGGCTTTTTCCTCAAACGATTGTTGTTTTGCCATGGAACATCTCCTTGCGTTTTGACGTCGTTACTTTAGGGATTACAAATATACGAAATTCAATCCAAAAAGCGAATGAAAAAATTTAAATAATTCATGTGACCCAAAAACCAAGGGATTTAGAACTAAATTTTGATACCCGAGTGAAAATAACCGAATGGACCGTCACCCCTATAGCTCTTATCGGGTATTCATATACGTTGAACGAAGCTCTCTGCGGTTCAACGATTCCTGCTCGAAGAGTCGAATTTAGGACCGGTTTCACGCCTGCTCTCCGACTGGCGGGAAAATTGACATTAAATAGAGATTATCGAATGATCCCCACCTCAATAGAGGATTGATTTTGCGCAGATCGATAGATCCTATGTGTCGCTTTTTGAAAATCACTCTCTTTTGCCGTGTAAATATTGACGAATTTCTGCGGATTCCGGTCCGCCAGTGGGAACCAGCTGCTTTGGATCTGCACCATCAGTTTGTGTCCCTTTTTGAACGTATGGTTCACGTCAGGGATTATGAATCTCACCGTGTCGATCGTGTTCGGACGCATCGCGCGGGGGGATGTGAAACTCTTCCGGTATCTTCCCCGCATGATCTCGCCCCGCACCAGCATCTGATACCCGCTCATCTTCACCGTGGGAGGATTCGCCGGATCGTTCTTTGCGGAATCGGGATAAACATCGATCAGCTTCACGACAAAGTCGGCATCCGTTCCGGTTGTGGAAACCACAAGATGTGCCGTCATCGGTCCGGCAACGGTCATATCCTCCGTGACCGGCATTTCATAGGACAGAACATCGGGACGCTGCCACGCAAATCGCTGGTCGTCGGTCATATACTCCCGTCCCCGATTATTGCTGATCTCCGCGATGTACGGAACGGGACGATCCGGGTCACTGACATATTCATCAAAAATATTCTTCCCTTTGGGAGGATCGAACGACAGCGTTTCCTTTCCGGAGAGGTAGATCTTTTTCCTCTCAGCACTCTTCGGCGGCCATTCGGAATACGATCTCCAGACATTACTGCCGGTCTCAAACGCCGAGACTTCCGGCAGTGCGACCTCTCCTTTCCCTTTTAGATGAGCGTTGAAGAAATCGCGGATATGTTTGTCGTAATACACCGAACTCTTCACGCCGAAGTTAACATGTCCGAGTCTGCTTCCGTCCGAACGGACCCAGCCGCCGTGGTACCACGGCCCCATCATAAGCGAGGTGCGATTCTGCGGATTATTCTTTTCGATCGACTCGTAGATCTTCAGCGTTCCGTACAGATCCTCCGCGTCGAACCATCCTCCCACCACGAGCACTGCTGGTTTCACTTTCGTCATATGCTGATCAAGATTGCGCGATTTCCAAAACTCATCATAATCCGGATGAGCAAAAACATCGTTCCAAAATTTTGAGGTGTCGCCGTAATAGTTCTTCTTGATGCTTGCCATGGAACCGGCTTCGAGCAGAAAGCGGTAACCGTCCTCGGTGGGATACTCGAATCCGGGAGGCCACGTTGTTCTGAGCGTCGGCCGCGGTTTGCCGAAGGAACGGTAAAAACTGAAAGCGTCGATCAGCATCACAGCGCCGTTGTGGTGAAAGTCATCGCCGATGAACCAATCCGAAATAGGAGCCTGGGGCGAGACCGCCTTCAGCGCGGGATGGGAATCGATCAATCCGTGAGCGGCGTAAAAACCGGGATACGAGATGCCGATCATGCCGACGTTGCCGTTGTGCCCTTTCACATTCTTCAGCAGCCACTCGATCGTGTCGAATGTGTCGCTGCTCTCATCCACGTCATCCTTCGTTCTCTTCTCAACGATATGCGGACGGACATCCTCAAAATCACCTTCGGACATGAAGCGCCCCCGCACATCCTGGAACACCATGATATATTTTTCCTGCGCCATCCAGTGATTGTTCTGGTCCGCCTTCAGGTAATCCTTGCCGTACGGTGATACGGTATACGGCGTCCTCGTGAGCATGATCGGATATGCGACCGATGTATCCTTCGGCACATAGACTGCCGTATGGAGTTTCTTCCCATCGCGCATTGGTATCTCGTATTCATATTTCAGAAAATCGATTTTAAGGTCGGTCTCCTGCGCAAGGAGAACGAACGGGACGAATAAGAGAAAAAACATGGATTGTTTCATTGGACACCGGCTGAGATTGATGAACTGTACTGTTTTGTTATTCAGAACGTACTAAAAATGGACACGAGGTTCAATGCAGATGCCGTATGTTTCCGCCTTATCATTGTTTTTCACCAATACCCACATTCCGAAATTAGAGCGCAGCACAGAAATATTCTCTGTTTGTGGATCGGTGTCGTAGGATGAGAGAACGTGATACTCGCAGGAATAACGATAGAGATCAATAAATACAATGTTGTTCTGATTTTGAAATTGATAGAATCCTTCGTTTATTCTATCTTCATAGTATTCCAATTATAATCCCCGGCCGGCTGATACTGAATGAATATTCTGCTCATATATCCGAAGATGCCCGACACGTTCTACGCGATGACTCATTTCACTGAGGTCGTGGGAAAGAAAGCGACATATCCGCCGCTGGGATTGCTCACTATTGCGCCGTTACTTCCACCAGACTGGCAAAAGCGTTTGTTGGATCTCAACGTCACCGATCTGAAGGAAGAAGACCTTGCGTGGGCGGACTATGTGATGCTCTCCGCCATGAATGTTCAGGAGGAATCGGTGCGCGAGATACTCCGCACCTGTACGGCTGCGAACGTAAAGGTTATCGCCGGCGGTCCATTATTCACCCATGAATACGAACGATTCCCTGAAGTTTCTTATTTGGTGCTGAATGAAGCAGAAATCACTCTTCCGCTGTTTCTGAGAGACCTGGCGAACGGCACTCCTCAACGAATCTATAGAACTGATGACTTTGCCGATATAACTTCTTCACCACTGCCGGATTACGGATTGGCGGCGATGGACCAGTATGTGTATGCCATCGTTCAGTACTCCCGCGGATGCCCGTACTTGTGCGATTTCTGCGATGTCACAGCCCTCTTCGGACGGCGACCGCGCATAAAAACCAGCGATCAGGTCATCAGGGAGTTGGAGGCGATTGCAGCGACGGGAAAGGTAAAACTTGTCCTTTTTGCAGATGATAACCTCATAGGAAATAAGAAGGCACTAAAGCAAGACCTGCTCCCGGCACTCATCGACTGGAGAAAACGCACAGCACCCGGTTTCTTCTTCGCCACGCAGCTGACCATCAACCTTGCCGACGATGACGAACTCATGGAACTGCTTTTGCTAGCAGGATTCCGGCATATCTTTATCGGGATCGAAACACCGGACGAGAACGCACTCAAAGCCTCATTAAAGAACCAAAACTTGAAGCGGGACCAATTCACCAACATCCGTAAACTACATGAGGCAGGGTTCATCATTTCCGGCGGTTTCATCGTCGGCTTCGACACGGACACTTCCGCATCATTTCACAATCTCATCCAGTTCATCCAGACAAGCGGCATCCCCCTCCCTATTGTGAATGTTCTTAAAGCACCGCCGGGGACTGAACTGTATGAACGAATCAAACGGGAAGGACGTCTCAGCAAACCGTTTGCATTCTCCGAAGGTGATACGAATATTGTTCCCCTCATGGACGAGAAACAATTATTCGATGGATTCCTGGATGTGATCGACAATATTTATCAGCCGCACCGATCGTACGAACGAATCATCGAGTTCTTAACATCCTACCGTATACCGACTTCGACGATTCGAATTCCCACTTCATACTCCATTGCAGACTTTGGATTGTTATTGCGCATCGTCTTTCTGGTCGGTGTCCGGTACCAACACCGTAAATATTTTTGGAAGCTTATCGGCTGGAGCCTGCGTAATAACATCAGTTTTCTGGACAAAGCAATACTCTACGGAATTATGATTTATCAAATGGATATGACCTATCGGACGATCCGAAGCTCTGTGCTGCAGCAGAACAGTACGCTCTATGATACAAATTCCGTCAATGTTCAGCATCCCGACATCCATGACATACTCCACGCTGTCGAAACACGATGAAGCTGCGCATCCATTGCAATGTACCATCATCGAAAGATCCCCTATCATGTATTGGACATATCGGATGAACAAAACAAAAAGTGCATCACTCTTCTTTTTGACAGCCGCGTTCACCGGGGTTATTCTTATCGGCTGCGGCGGCAAAAACACATCGTCATCAGATCCGCACAAGAATGGAGCCGCAGCAGAGATGACCGAACTCAGGAAACTCATCGATGAGAAGAATGACCGGTTTACCCAAGCCCACATCACCGGAGATACCGCGTTCCTGAACAACATCTTCACACCGGATGCTCGAGTGTTTGCCCCCAATACCGATGTGGTCACAGGCCGGTCCGCAATTGCCGCTTTGAATCTGCAATTCATTCAGTACGGCATTAAGGATTTCCGTGAAGTGACCACTGCCCTCTATGGGAATGAAGAGTATCTGATCAATGAGGGGAAATATTCCATGGTCTATGGGAAAGAGAAGAGTCTGGACGAGGGGAAGTTTATCAACATCTGGAAAAAGACGGAGGGCGATTGGAAGCTGTATTCCAATATCTGGAATTCCAGTCCGCCGGCTGCTTCCGGGCAATAATGTTGTCCATGTGGATCACCGCTCCTCACGTCAAGAGAACTCCGCTATGAAGACATCAAAAGAACAGGATAAGCGCATCGCCGGAATGACCTTCGCTTCGGTCTATCCCCACTATGCGGCAAAAGTGGAGAAGAAAGGGGGAACGAAAAAGGAACTGCATCAGGTGATCGAATGGCTGACCGGATTCAATGAAAAGAAGCTGAAGGAGATGATCGATTCGAAGGCAACCTTTGAAACGTTCTTTCAAAAAGCGAAGGTAAACCCCAATGCCCGCCTCATCACCGGAGTGATCTGCGGCATTCGGGTGGAAGAGATCAAGAATCCATTGACTCAGCAGGTGCGGTATTTGGACAAACTGGTGGACGAATTGTCGAATGGTAAAAAGATGGAGAAGATTTTGAGGACGGTGCCAATCAAATGACCAACGCTATCGTATAAAGATGGAACCTATCTTTCATAAAATATTCTGAAGATGGACTCCAGCTTCAGAAAATCGGATGATCAATTCCTATGGCAGAAAAAAAATCAAAACTGGTAAAGATCAAAACAGTGCCGACCGCGGCCAGTGTGGGGGATTTCATCAATGCCGTTCCGGACGAACAAAAGCGTAAAGACAGTTTTGTGCTGCTGGAGATGATGAAAAAAGCGACCGGAGAAGAGCCGGTGCTGTGGAGCAGTTCGATCATCGGATTCGGCATGAAACGGTATAAAAGTCCCGCTACCGGCAGAGAAGTTGACTGGCTTCGCATAGGCTTCTCTCCCCGCAAAGCGAACCTGTCGCTGTACCTACATATTGATATCAAAAAACATTCAGCCATTTTGAAGAAACTGGGCAAGCATAAGACCGGAGTCGGTTGTCTCTATATCAGTAGATTGGAAGAGATCGATCTGAAAGTGCTTAAGGGAATGATCGATACGGCGCTGAAGCAGAAATGATAGGACCGTGAAGACAGTCTATTTATAAATAGGGTTCTAAATGAACACTTGCCAAGTCTTAAAGACTTGGCAAGTGTTTTCACGATAGTACCGATTGTTTTTTCCATTATATTTATAAAGGACATTTAAAAATGGAATACACCATCTATAAACTCGTCCACGTCATCGGTGTCATTCTTTTTCTCGGAAACATCATCACAGGACTCTTCTGGATGCACATTGCGGTGAAAACAGCCGATGCAAAGATCATCGCGCATACCATCAAAGGGATCATTACTGCCGACATGGTATTCACAATTCCGAATGTGGTCGTGATCTCCGCCGCAGGCGTGATGACTGCCATCGTGGGGCATTACCCGATCATGCGGACCGGATGGATCGTCTGGCCGATGACGCTGTTCGTCCTGTCGGGGATCGTCTTTATGGCACGGGTCGCTCCGCTTCAAAAGAAGATCCACACTCTTGTTTCCGCTTCCGAAGCATATGACCGGGACCGGTTCTCCTCCCTCTACACATCATGGAATATCTGGGGCTTCATCGCACTCATCACACCCATCGCGGCGGCAGTGATGATGATCCTGAAGATTCCGCAGTAAATACATTTAACCTGTGTCAAGGTTAAGAACCTTGACACGGGTCCGATGATATAACTTCATTCAAAGAGACAATCCAGATTATCGGCAGCGGTGCGTACGTCATCTCTCTGGCAGAACCTTTTATAGGAACAATACTCTCAGGATGTCTTCTATGATTGAAAGCAACATGTTGAAATTCTATATCGGTGAGATCGTCCGGCTCAGGGACTCTGATCAGAAATTCTCGCAATGGTGGGTAGGGATCAAATAACTGAGGAATATTTCAGTCCGACGATAAAAGATTAAATCATCCCCGCCGCAAGCCCGCCTCAGGCGGGCAAGTAGCGGGGTATTTTCTCCGTCACCCTGAACTTGTCCCGCTTTTAGGATTCCGCAATGAGCGGGATTCGAACGGCGGAATTTCAGGGTCTTTGGTTCAGATGCCGAAACAAGTCCCGAAGGGATCACTTTGTGATTCGGCATGACGATTCTTTTACATCGCAGGCGGCGGAGTATTTGCTCATTAGAGAATAAAGTCAAGACTATATGGATATGAAAAAACCTTGATCGTAGAAGATTCAAAACGCGTTTACGGAGGATACATGGAACTGCAGGATTGGTGGAAAGAGATCACAGGATGGAAACTGAGCCGATACAAGCTCATCAATTTCTCCATCGGAATGGCTGCGCTGCTCATCTATGAGTTCATCGGGCGTCCTTATTACAGACCGTATATCTACTCGCATCATATTTTCGATTTTCATATTGCCGACACATTGGGTAACTCGCTCGGCACAGCCGCGACCGTCTTCGTTCTGATCGCGCTTTTGACGAGCGAAAGAGTGAAGGGGATGGTGCTGGTGAAGATCGTCCCGTTCAGTGTTGCACTCTATGAGATCGCCCATCCCCTTCTGGGAAAACCGGTCGATGTATGGGATATTGCAGCATCCCTCTTGACCGGAGCGCTCTGTTTTATGGTTTTTCACACTCTTTTTCACTCTAACCGCACAGATCCGGACAAATCACGCACCGCAGAGCAGTAAAGCATATTCTGATCCTGCTGGTCCGGCGGCTGATAAAGCACTCGAAGTATTCCGATGTCCCCCGTCACATCTTGATGACTCAAGATTCGTCATTATATACTACGCGATTTACCTTTCTTTTCTGACACATTCTCTCATCCCCGCCGCCGTCGGTTCATCCATTGTCAGTAAGATTCTCTGAACAGCTGATTGTTTCTTTTCAGATCGGCGTTCTCTGTTCACGAAACTGTGACCATACACATTCGTATTCGTTGATCCGCAAACGAAGTCCGATCTTTTCTTTACAGAAATACGTCCCAAAAGGCAGTTAAAATGTCCAATATCGAAGCTCCGGCTCCCATTCTCAGAACAAAATACATTCCCACTGCCGAATTTTACAGTCAAATAATTGACAGCCTGCAGGATTACTCCATTTTTACTCTGGACCTCCAATTGAATATCAACAGCTGGAGTTCCGGATCTACGAATATCTTCGGTTATGAAACGGACGAGGTGATCGGAAAACCTTTTACCATCATTTTCACCCCGGAAGATATTCAGCACGGAATCCCTGCCGCGGAAATTGAGACCTCCATGAAAGAAGGACGAGCGGTGGACAATCGGTGGCATCTCTGCAAGGACGGCAGCTTGTTCTTTGCCTATGGTTTGGTCTTTCCGCTGATCGGGATCGACGGGGAACAGCTGGGATATGTGAAGATCCTGCGAGATCTGACGGACAGGAAAAGATCCGAAAACGCGATCACAAAATATGTCAAAGAACTGGAAGAGCTCAATACACATAAAGAGAATATCCTCGCGATCGTATCGCATGATCTCCGGAGCCCGCTCACAGCGATCATTGCGATCACGGAACATCTTCAATCCGATTTTGAGCAGCTGACAAAGGATGAGATCAAACAGATGCTTCTTCTTCTGCGGGGGGCGGCAAAAGATGAATTGAACATGCTTGATTATCTGGTGGAATGGGCCAGGATAAAATATGCCTCCGAGATATTCTCGCCGAACATGTTTCGTCTTTCCGATCCCGCGCAGAAGGTCTTCACCACGCTGCAGGAAGTGGCCGCAGAAAAACAGATATCACTGATCAATGCTGTTGACGGATCGCTGATGGTGTTCGCGGACGAAAAGATGGTGCAGACGATCTTCCAGAACATCGTTTCGAATGCGGTCCGGTATTCACACAAGGATGGAACGATCACCGTATCGGCCGCCGAAAAGGATGGCGTGATCACGGTCCGGGTCGAGGATCACGGAATCGGGATGTCCCGGGAAGCACAGTCAAAATTATTCACACCGCAGTTGACCGCACTCTCCAAGGCAAGAAAAGAGAACAAAGGTGCAGGTATTGGATTGTTGCTTGTCAAAGGGTTTTTGGAAAGGAACAGAGGGACTCTGCGTGTGGAAAGCACGGAAGGTGTCGGCACATCATTCTACTTCACGCTTCCCGCTGAAGCACTGCCGGAACAATCAACATCCGGCGAAGAGAATGATATTCCTGAAATGAAATCCTGATCTATTCGCGGGTACAAACAGCGGAGACGGTAAAACGCGGCAGGGTATGTTCAAAAATTCAGCGTTCTCGACAAAAATGATACCGATATTTGGTCGCGGAAAATATCGAGTCATCGGCACTTTTTAGTATTGCACTATGCTGAAAATCCGCTGCTCCGCAGTACTTTTCCCGGAAGTTT
>CALRIY020000026.1:0-35623 GCA_943364975.1 Synechococcus sp. UW140 | reverse complement strand
GAACAGTGAGGCCGGGAGCATTGAACAGGAGCTTGTTGTATTGAACGGTACCATCGCTGAACAGAATGCATTATCGGTGATGCTCAAAGAGTATGCGGAGAAATATAATTTTGAAGCGGAGATGTATAACGGCCGCTATGTGAAAAAACGGGAATTTGAGAAAGGGCTCTACAACGGCTCCTCCATCACGATCTATCAATACAGGAGCGACGCAGATCTGCGGCTTGTGATCGCTCACGAATTGGGACACGCGATGGGACTGGACCATGCAAAGGATCCCAAAGCGCTGATGTATCCGTTCCTCGAAAAACAACTGATCGAAGACTTCCGTCTCACCCCTGAGGATAAGGAATTGATCAAGAACAGCAGGTTTTTCAGACTGTCATCATTGTAATCAAGTGCGGGATTAATCCCAGCCGTTTGCCCCCTTCTATTTGAAGGAGGGTCGGTCCGTTCAATGGCTCTTTAGTTGTTCGACAGTTTTACTGTCGAACAGAATTCGGCCCGACAGTTACACTGTCGAGCGACATACGATCGGGCAGCTCAATTGAATTCTATGTGATCCGCGGTGAAAAATCGTCTGAAGAGATCGAGTATTGGACTGAAAGCCCTGCAAAAACGGGGCTTTTCTGTCGTTCCCCGCTCCCAAATCGGTTGCTTTCACTCTCTCTTCTTTTTACATTGGTAATGTTCATTTTCACTTCATTATCAAACATCAGGGTCTCCAATCATGATCACCGTTGTTCTTCCTTTCAGTTCCGAACCATATTTTAACGGAACTCTTCAGCAGTTCATCCAATCCGCGCTTGTAAAAAAGATCATCGTTGCCCATGACGGTTCCTACTCCGGCGGGGATGAGAAATGTACCGGCATGAAGGTCGATTCCCTCACCTCCGGCAAAACATTGAACGCGCTACTTGGAACAGTGAAAACAGAATATCTGCTCTTCATCAATCAGTCCCAATCCATCACCCTCAATCAGGCGGCGCTGGAACGGTTCCTGCACATTGCGCAGGATACCAAAGCAGGAATGGTCTATTCGGACCTCTATGAAGTGAAGGAAGGGAAGCGCTCCGAACATCCGACGATCGATTATCAGCTCGGCAGTATCCGGGACAATTTCGATTTCGGCGCGGTGATGTTCTTCTCCATGTCCGCTGTGAAGAAAGCGCTGAAGAAATTCGGGAAGATCGAAAAAGTGGAACGGGCCGGACTCTATGATCTCCGACTGAAAGTATCGGTGGAGCATGAGCTCTTCCATGACCAGGAATATCTCTATACCAAGACCGAATCCGACACGCGTAAGAGCGGCGAGAAACAGTTCGATTATGTCGATCCGCGCAACATCTCGGTCCAAAAGGAGAATGAACTGGTCGCAACGAAACATCTGAAGAATATCGGCGCGTATCTGAAACCGAAATTTGCAAAGGTCCCGAAATCAAAAGCTCCGTTCCCCGTTGAAGCGAGCGTCGTCATCCCGGTCCGCAACCGCGAGAAGACTGTCGGCGAAGCGGTGAACAGCGTCCTCTCTCAAGTGACCGATTTCTCTTTCAATGTGATCGTGGTGGACAATCATTCCACCGACAATACGACGCAGATCCTCAGCGATCTGTCGAAGAAAGATCCGAGAGTAGTGCATATCCGTCCGGAGCGGCAGGACCTCGGCATCGGCGGCTGCTGGAACGAAGCGGTACTTTCTGCCCAGTGCGGAAAATATGCGGTGCAGCTGGATTCGGACGATCTCTATTCGGGAAATGATACACTGCAGAAAGTCGTGAATGTCTTCCGGAAGGAAGGGGTCGCGATGGTGATCGGTTCCTACACGCTCGTGAATGCGAATCTCGAACCGATCCCTCCCGGATTGATCGATCATAAGGAGTGGACGCCGGCGAATGGACGGAACAATGCGCTCCGCATCAACGGACTCGGCGCTCCCCGCGCATTCTATACACCCGTTCTGCGCGAGATCCTCCTTCCCAACACCAGTTACGGCGAGGATTATGCGGCGGCGATCCGCATCTCGCGTCACTATCAGATCGGACGCATCTACACATCCTTATATAACTGCAGACGGTGGGAAGGGAATACCGATGCGGCGCTGCCGATCGACAAGATCAACCGGAATGATTATTATAAGGACAAGATCCGCACGATCGAGATGCGTGCGAGGATTCAGATGAACAAGAAACAATGACACTGTTGAAAAACAGTGTCATCCCCGAATGTTCTTGTCGGGGAACCAATAGGTGCGGATTCCCGATACGGGCATGTCCGAAGGACTTCTTTGGAGCGGGAATGAAGTATTCATCAAAATAAAAAAAATGTCCATCCAGCCCACATACCGCGAATGGTCCCTCGATGATACGAGCGACATTCAGAACGTCCTCTATAATACGTGGCTCGCGTCGTATGCGGATTTCATTCCCATCACCGATATCCAATGGTATTTCAATAATTACTATTCCGAACCGAATTTTGCGCAATTGTTCGAGGATGAGGATACCACCAGTTTTGTGGCGGAAGTGAAAGGGCATATCGTCGGATACGCTCGGATGAAACTGAATCGTGAACAGAACCGGTGTTATTTGGAGTCCCTGTATGTGCTGCCGGAATTCCAGGGAAAAGGGATCGGAATGGCATTGATCAAGATCGTCGAGGAACGGGCGCTGCAGAATTCGTTCCGGCAGATCTGGCTCGGCGTGATGGAACAGAATACCCCTTCCCTTGA
The DNA here is from genome assembly GCA_943364975.1 of Synechococcus sp. UW140. Classification (GTDB taxonomy): domain Bacteria; phylum Bacteroidota; class Ignavibacteria; order UBA10030; family UBA8401; genus UBA8401. Next base: position 32,895 of record CALRIY020000026.1, on the reverse strand, counting down.
ATGGTATAAGAAACTCGGTTTCATTTTTGTTGAACAATCCCCGTTCCAAATGGGGAAAACGACGGTGAATCACTTTATCGGATACAGAGATATCAAATAATCATCGCATGCTCTCTCAAAAGACCTTCGCGCACTTCCCGCAGTTACCGCACCGGACACTTCATGAACTCTCAGCTCAGCTCTATCGTGACCAGCAGCGCGTCTGGCCGATGCTGTCCGACGGAGTCGAGGCGCTGAAGAATGCGCAGCTGAAAGAGATCGACTGCGGACCATTCTCCGTCCGCCTTCAGTTCAATCCGAAACGGATCGTCAGCACCGGCGCGAAAGTGGATGCGGCGACGATCAAAGAGCGGAAATGCTTCCTCTGTGTCGGAAATCTTCCCGCTGAACAGCAGGGGGTGCTGTATAAAGAGAAATTCCTCGTGCTGTGCAATCCCATGCCGATCTTCCGCGAACACTTCACCATCTCGCACATCGATCACATCCCGCAATCCATCGAAGAACAGATCCTGACGTTCCTCGCCCTGGCAAAGGACATGTCGCCGGTCTATTCCGTCTTTTATAACGGACCGAAATGCGGCGCATCCGCTCCGGACCATATGCATTTTCAGGCGTCACCGGCTGCGCTCATCCCCGTTGAACATGAAACTGCGCGTTACGCACGCAGTGTGAAAAATATCAGCGATGTGGATGTTTCAGTGTTGGAGAATTACGGGCGGAGCGCGATCGTGCTGGAAGGAACGGATGAGCACAGGATGGAAATGGCATTCCTGCGATTGACATCAGCGATGAGGAAAGTGCTGCAGACAAACGAGGAGCCGATGATGAATGTGATCGGTTCGTACAGCAATAATTCTTTGAAAGTGATCGTCTTCGTCCGTGCAAAACATCGTCCTGCGGCGTTCTTTAGAGAAGGGGATGAGAAGGTGATGATCAGTCCCGCCTCGGTCGATATCGGCGGACTGGTGGTCACCCCGTTGGAGAACGATTTTCACCGCGTGAACGGTGCGATGATCACGGAGATCTACCGCGAAGTCTCCGTCTCACAGGAAATTATCCACTCAATCATTGAACAATTATGATCTCATCCGAACCCATCATCAAGGTCGGCATCGTCGAGCGCTATCAGGAGGTCTCGGGCGAACTGCGCGCGAAATTCAAGATCACGGACGATGTGATCGTGACCGGCGGATTCAAAGCGGTCCTCCGGAACGGCGAGATCATCCTCTACGGCGGCAAAGAGATCGAACTGCTCCGCGGTACGGAGATCGTCTTCACTCCTGTTGGCGAAGGGATCTTCACCATCCATGATGTCGTCTTCGGGATCAATTTCCACTGGGAACGCCGCGAGGATCAGACCTTTCAAGGGGCGCTGCGTCTGATCGCACGCGGGAACGGGATCACGGCGGTCAATGATGTTTCGGTGGAACAGTATCTTGCCAGCGTCATCTCCTCCGAGATGAGCGCGACGGCACCGATGGACCTGCTGAAAGCACACGCCATTACATCGCGCAGCTGGCTGGTGGCGATGCTGGAGATGAAAAAGAAATTCTCGAATCTCGGCATCCCTTCCCAGAGGTCGCATCAGACCGAAGAGGAACTGATCCGATATTATGACCGTGAGGACCATGATATCTTCGATGTCTGCGCGGACGACCATTGTCAGCGGTATCAGGGGATCACGAAAGATATCTCGAATGCCGCTGCGGAAGCGATCCGTTTGACGCGCGGTACGTTCCTTGTCTATGATAATGAGATCTGCGATGCACGATTCTCCAAATCATGCGGCGGGATCTCGGAACCGTTCCACACCACCTGGTCCGAAACCCCGTACGATTATCTGATGCCGGTCCCGTGTTCGGCGGACCATCACTATGCACCGCTTGCCACAGAACAGGAAGCACAGGCATGGATCCTCTCCTCGCCCGAAGCATTCTGCAATACGACGGACGGCAATATCCTCCGTCAGATCCTCCCGTCATTCGATCAGGAAACGACCGATTTCTTCCGATGGACAGTGAAGTATTCCGCCGATGATCTGTCTGCACTCGTCATGAAAAAATCAGGGATCGATTTCGGAACGATCACCGATCTGATTCCGGTCAAACGCGGTCCTTCGGGACGCATCACGAGATTACGGATCGTCGGTTCGAAAAAGACATTGGTCGTCGGAAAAGAACTGGAGATCCGCCGCTGGTTATCCGCTTCCCATCTGTATAGTTCGGCATTTGTCGTCCAAAAAGAGAAGGATGCAGTCGTACTCCGCGGGGCAGGGTGGGGACACGGTGTCGGTTTCTGTCAGATCGGCGCCGCGGTCATGGCGGTGAAAGGATTCAGCGCGGAGAAGATCGTGAAGCATTATTTTAAGAACGCTGAGATCAAGAAATTGTATTGAGAAGAGAGCAAAATTGACAATTGACAATTGAAAATATAAAATCATCCGCGAAGGGTGTCAAAGGACGCGAAAGTAATAATGTGGAACGTGGTCGAAAGACAGAGATCAGAGGACGGAGGTCAGAGGACAGAGGACAGAAGTCAGAGGTCAGACAATATTGTAATCATGCAATTTTGTAATATTGTATTTTAGGATTGAGGTTGAAAATGAGCGAAGTTTCTCCTGTTTCACAAAAATCACCGTGGTCATGGATTCCGACGCTCTATTTTGGTCAGGGAATTCCGTATGTCGTTGTGATGACGATCTCGGTGATCATGTATAAGAAGCTCGGCGTGTCCAACACCGATATTGCGTATTACACCAGCTGGCTCTATCTGCCGTGGGTGATCAAACCGCTGTGGAGTCCGCTGATCGACATTTTTAAGACGAAACGGTTCTGGATCGTGACGCTTCAGCTGCTGATCGGCGCGTCTCTGGCGGCGGTGGCATTCACGATCCCGATGGAATCGTATTTCCAATGGTCCCTTGCTGTCTTCTGGCTGATGGCATTCAGTTCCGCAACGCACGATATCGCTGCGGACGGGTACTATATGCTTGCACTGCAGCAGCATGAGCAGGCGGCATTCGTCGGTGTGCGCAGCACCTTCTACCGCATCGCGATGATCACGGGGCAGGGGGCTCTCGTCTATCTCGCCGGATATCTTGAACTGCATTCGGATTCCATCGCAACGGCATGGTCCATCACCTTTTTCATCCTTGCGGGACTCTTCCTTGCCATCGCACTCTATCACCGGTTCGTCCTTCCGTATCCGGCAATTGACAGATCGGTGGTGGAGGAAGCATCGGCCTCCGCGGTAGTGAAAGAATTCCTCCGGACGTTCGGTTCATTCTTCAAGAAAAAAGAGATCATGGTCATCCTCGGCTTCCTTCTGTTCTACCGGTTCGCGGAAGCGCAGCTGGTGAAACTGGTCACGCCGTTCCTGCTCGACTCACGTGCGGACGGCGGACTCGGACTGACGACGAGTGATGTCGGCATCGCGTATGGTACGATCGGCGTCATCTGTCTGACGCTCGGCGGTCTGCTCGGCGGTTATGTCATCTCGAAGAAAGGATTGAAATTCTGGCTTTGGATCATGGTCTTTGCGATCCACCTTCCCGATGCGATGTTCGTCTATCTCTCCTATGTGCAGCCGGAAAATTTTGCGCTGATCTGCGGCGCGATCGGCATTGAACAGTTCGGGTACGGATTCGGATTCACGGCATACATGATGTACATGGTGATGATCTCGGACGGTCCCTACAAAACGGCGCATTACGCCATCTGCACGGGATTCATGGCGCTGGGGATGATGATCCCTGGAATGTTCAGCGGCAAACTGCAGGATATGATCGGCTATCAGCATTTCTTCGTCTGGGTGATGGCTTCGACGATCCCCGGTTTCATCGTGGCGATGCTGGTGAAAGTGGATCCGGAATTCGGAAAAAAGAAAAATTAAAGAAGAGCAATTGACAATTGACAATTGACAATTGAAAATTGAAAATTGAAAATCGTCAACGCTTCAATAAAGTGCAATTTCAAGTAGCAGTTCGCCACAACAGCATTAAAACACAAAGTATCACGAAAAGATCAATCATGAAAAAGCAGAAATATTTTATCGGCATGGACGGCGGCGGAACAAAGACGCATGCAGTCATCACGGACCATAACGGATCACTCCTTGCGGAGCATACGGCAGGTCCTTCAAACTTTCAGATCATCGGAGTGGAGAAAGCTGCGGAGACGATCTACTCACTCATCATTCTTTGTTGTGAATCCGTTGACTGCTCGGTGAAGGATGTTGCCGGTGTTGCCTGCGGACTCACCGGTGCAGGGCGGGAGGGGGACCAGAAGAGGATGGCGAATGGATTGAAGGCATACGCACTTCGAAAAGGGACTGCGCTGAAGAATGTCATCGTCGAGAGCGATGCGCGCGCTGCGCTGGAAGGGGCTTTCCATGGAGGAGCGGGGATCATTCTGATCGCCGGGACCGGTTCGATCGCTTTCGGGAAGGATCCGAAAGGGAATGTTCACCGTGTGGGGGGATGGGGACGGATGCTCGGGGATGAAGGGAGCGGATATTTTGTGGGACGGCTTGGACTGACCGCCGTCACCCGTCAGTTGGACGGACGGGGAGAGAAGACGGTGCTGACACGGATGATCGCAAAGGAATTCGGTTTGACCGATCAGACGGCGATCATCAATGCGGTGTATAAGAATGGATTTGATCTCGCGTCCGTTGCGCCGCTGGTCCTGAAAGGTGCGGAAAAGAACGATGCGGTCTGCCGTGCGGTGATCGAGAATGCGGTGATCGAACTCTCCTGGCACATCCTGGTGGCGGCGGAGAAGATCGCGGTCGCCTCGCGGAAAACGGTGAAAGAGAAGATCCACGTCGCATTCATCGGCGGACTGATCGCCAACGACACGATCATCTCGCGGATGCTGACACAATATCTCAAAGTGAACTTCCCGATGATCGCTATCATTCCGCCGATGCTCTCGCCGGCCGCCGGTGCGGCGGTGATGGCGATGAACAAGAAATAGATCTACCGCTTTTTTAAGACCACTTGAGCTCGGTCCGCCTTCACGATATCCGCCACAAAATTCCTGTATTCGGAATATTGTGATGCCGGCACGCTTTCGGACCATATCTCTGTCCGCCGGACATACACGATCACCGAATCCCCCAGATTGACCGTCCTTCCCGAGAACGAACCGAACGACGCGGATAAAGATGTCTGCACCGGGAGTGTCTCCACGGCAAATCCTTTCGGAAGAGTGAACGTGATCGAATCGGTGCTGAGATACGGAAAATCAAAACGATACGGAGAGATCCTGTTCTCGATTGCCGGCGGCACATATGTCCTGCGCGCTATGATGCTCGGATGGAAGAATATCCGATTCCCGTTCAATGATCCGTACCGCGGGACCGCGGCAGTGTAATGGACCGAGATCACTGGGGACCGTTCTTCCGCTCCCGTGAATTGTAGTGCGGAGAGTGAGATATTCCCCATTTCCATCTGTGAGAGGATCCAGTCGTGCTGCTCTTTCGGTGTTGAATTCAGGATCCTTGCCTGCGCATTCACCTGCCGTTGCCCGAACAGTTCCGTTTCGACCGTCAGATCAGCGCCGCCGAGGGAGGTGAGGTTCACCGTCACATTCCGTTTCTGCATGTTCTCCCCGGCAGTATTGACCGGTGTCCGGACGATTGTTCCGCCGGAGGGAGAGATCAGCAATGCGGACCGGTTCCGTGTGGAGATGGATAATTTCCCGAAGGGAATGGATTGACTCGTACATTCCAGCCAGACCGTATCCTGACCGGACGGGACGCAGAGAATGACATGATTGAACTGCTGACTCGGAAATTCCGTGATCATCGGAAAACGGTCATCGCCGCTGTTGATCAGCACCGGATATGCAGCGATCCCGGCATAGGCGAAGAGCGCCTCCGTATAATTCACCAGTGCTTTGCAGTCGCCGTATCCGCGGGCGTGAACATACGACGCATCGTACGGCTGCCATCCGCCGATGCCGAGCTGAATGCTGACATACCGGGTCTTCTTCTGCATGTATTCGTACAGTTTCTTCATCCTCTCCCGTTCATTCTGCTCCGACACTTTGATGGCATCAACATCCTTCTTCGCATCCTCCGGGATCGTCAGTTTGTCCCGTTTCAGCGCATAGTACCATTTCCCGAATTCCCCCCAGCTCGTCATGGATCCGCGGACCTTCTGCACCTGAAAATCATTCGGCGCGATCGACACGATCGTCTGCACATCGTACACATCGCCATCCAGCGCTTCTTTGGAGAGAGGCGGAAGCAGCGAACTCTGCCATGAGTATATCGCGGTGGATCCTTTCCGGACGATCTCCGGCCGGACCGAATCCCGGTTGCACCAATACCGTAATTGGTGTTCCAGCGGAACGGTGACGATGAACTCGGAATGTTCCACCGGACCTTCATCGTTACGGTCATGCCATTCAGGCCAGAACAGCGAGCTTTCGTAGACGATCTCGTAACTGAACTCCACCGTGTACGGGAAGATATTGTGGATTACGGAGGCGTAGCGGATCCGGTAGTCATCATGAAGATTGGACTCTCCCAGCGCACTCTGATCGATGATCTCATCATCATCCAGTTCCCTGATCTCCTCGCCGGAGGCATCGTACAGAACGCCGGAGAATTCTTCGATAGAACTGAACGCATCGTACCGAAGAATGAGATTCCCTTTCTCCAGATCGCTCTTGGAGAAGATCGTCACGGCATACAGTACCTTCAGATTGGATTGACGGACATCCTCGACCGTGAACTGTACCGAATGTTCCCGCACGACCGACTTTGCCGGGAGCAATGATCCGGGAATGCGGGCAACATGGTATTTTTCGTTTCCGGTGAGGAGTACCGGAAGGAGGAACAGGAACAATATTCCCGCTGTCCGGAATTTTGCAGTCGACATGTGATGGAGTGCGGAATGTTCACACGTCATTTTTTCTTCCCTTTCTTTTTGACCGGTGCCGGCGGCTGTACCGCAGGAAGTTCCTTCGGAATTTCTGCGGCGGGGGGCGGGACGATGACCGGACGCCGTTCGAGGACAAGCTGTTCGGATTCTGCTGCTACGATGGTGGCGTAGAACTCCTTCATGCGCTGATATTCAGTGGCGGGGATCACGCTCGTGGAAACATCAAACTTCGTCACCACCTGAACTTTCAGACTGTCCACGGCAATCAGACGGCGGTACGTGACACCGTCGGTGATACTCAAGGTGATGTTCTTCAGATTTTCCTTGATCTGATACGTCGGCGGAATGGTCAGCTGCACCGTGGATGAATAATCGCGCGGATAGGTATAATCAATGGGGAAGCGTCTTGTCGGTGACTTGAACGGATTATCCTTGATCCTTCCAAGGATGTGCGGGTTCACATACATGATCCCATCTCCCGTCTGAGCGAAGGATGAAGATGTGACCCAAGCTTTCAATCGGATCGGCAGCTGAATTGAATCCTTTCCCGTCACCGTCACGGAATCGACCGTCAATCCGGTGTTCTCTTCGGAGAAATAGGATTTGGCTGTCTCCAGATCGCTCTCATCATTCAGTCTCTTGCGGACCGAAACATTGGCGTAATTCTTATACATTCCCTCCATCGTCCCCGCCGCGCTGCCGTTCTCATCCAGCGTCAGTTGTGCATAAGTGAGCGTGGTGCTCTTCGTTTTGGAGGAGAGATTCACCCATTCCGCTTTTGATAGATTCAGGACAACACCGCGAACCCCGAGAACTTTGGCCGGAAGAAGTTCCATCGGCCGGAGCGGATCGCAAGCGTCCAGGAACATGGTCGTTGAACCGTTCACGACACGAGCCACAAGGTAATTGAACTGCGAGAAGATCGGATACATCTCCTGTACAGCCCCGTTCTCCCTGGTGCTGAGCATGACCGGATCACTCTGTATTCCCGCCGTACGGAGCATGGAGATCAGCAGCAGAGTGATGTCGGCGCTGTTCCCTTTCTTCTGTTCGATGGTCTCGTCGACGGACTGCGCACTGAATGCACTGTTCCTTCCCGACCAATCGATGGAATGGGTGATCCAGGCATAGATCGCACGGATCTTTGCATCGGGTGTTGCCGCATCCTTCGTGACCGAAGCGGTGAGATCTTCAACGGCTGACGTGCTCCTGATCCGGTCACCCAGGTTCTTTTCCTTCAACATCTCTTTGATGAATGCATCCCACGTCTCCATTACGTGCTTAACGGACATCGAACCGCGATCGGCATAGCCGGAGAATTGCACTTCCACCTTATTATAGTAGTTGTTCAATGTGGTGATATACGGTTCATCCCGGAGCGCGGGCGCGTTCTTTACGACGAACCGCTGCAGATAACAGCGGGCGAGGGGTGTTCCGATGAAAGAGAGGGCTTCCCCCGAAAAATACTGCATCACGCCGGTCCGTTCGTTTACCGCAAATGGTTCATATCCGCGGGAAAGGAATGTAAATCCGATGTTGGAGGGATATTGAAATCGGTATTCGCTCCACAGGACCGGTTCGGAATGCTGGAAGGTCCAATCCCGCACCATGAAGAGATTCCGGGCGGTGATCATGTAGCGGATCTCGATGACGCATCCCGGTTTCAATCCGGGGAGGGTGAATTTATACCGCGTACGGGTATCGTTGATCTTTTCTTCGAAGACATCATCGTCGTCAAATTCCGTCTCCACGATCTCTCCCTTCTCGTTCAGCGTGTACGTTACCCCTTCGATGTCGTCGATCGTTTCGCCGTCGTCCCTGTCAGTATAGAGGACGATGGATTCCGTTCCCCAGTTGAACCCTTTCTGATTGAGGATCTTCACGCGTAGATGACGGGTGAATTCAAAATCCATATAATCATTCATCTTCGATTCACCGTAGTCGCAAAGGATCACCGCTGAGGCATTGGTGTCCGCAGGAAAGGAAGTCATTTCAAGATCGGATTTCGGGATCTCTCCCCAGACGATCGGAGGAGGAGGTGCTTCCTGTGCTGAAAGAATGTGTGTAAGGAAAAAAAATGTACATAGTAATAACGTGCGGGAAGAAGAGCGGACTGTCTGCATCGATGATCCTGAATGTTGTATTTGGCGGGTTAGTTTTGTAAGTTTTCAAATTAAGTAACATATATATTCCCGGTATATCAATATGAAATTTGTCTCCTTTTTTTTCATTCTGATCTTTTTCGGAGGCTGCGTCTCTTCGGATCAACAGGCCTTAAAGAGCAAGTACGGTGATGCAAAATTTGATGCAGCGGTTGATCATCAGTACAGTAAACGGATAGGCGACTCCGATTGGGTTGACGAAACCATGAGCAGGATGACGCTCCGTCAAAAAGCAGCGCAGCTTTTTATTATCTGGACACGTGCAGGATATCTTCCGAACGATTCACGGCAATGGCAGGAGAATCTCCGTTTCACTCGCGAGGTCGGTGTGGGGGGATTCTATTTTTCCCATGGGAACGTGTACGGATTTGCAGCGAATGCAAATGCACTTCAGTCCGAAGCAAAAATTCCGCTCCTGATCTCCGCCGATTTCGAATGGGGAACCGGCATGCGCATCCAGGAAGCGACCACCTTTCCCCGCGCGATGGCGCTCGGCGCAGCGAGGGATACGAATCTTGCGTATGAAATGGGAAGAGCGGTCGCCCGCGAAGCCCGCGCTCTCGGAGTCCACCAGATCTATTCCCCCACCGTCGATATCAATAATAATCCGAAGAATCCCGTCATCAACACCCGCTCATTCAGCGAGGATCCGAAGCTGGTGAGCGGACTGGCCCGCGCGATGATCCGCGGGATGCATGAGGAACATGTGATCTCCACCGCGAAACATTTTCCGGGCCACGGTGATACGGAGATCGATACGCATCTTGACCTTCCGACGCTCCATTTTCCGCGGGAACGGTTTGATACGCTGGAACTCGTTCCGTTCCGCGATCTGATCAGCAATGGCGTCATGTCCGTGATGGTCGCCCACATCCACTCCTCAGCGTACGATGCATCGGATTCCATTCCTGCCACCGCATCGGTTAATGTCACGACCGGACTGCTGAAAGATCAACTGAATTTCGGCGGATTGGTGGTGACCGATGCTCTTTCCATGAAAGGGATCTCAAAACTGTTCGGTCCCGGCGAAGCGGCCAAACGGGCTGTGATGGCGGGAGCGGATGTTCTGCTGATGTCGCCGGATACGGACCTGGGTATTGATTCCGTTGTTGCCGCGGTTGAACGGGGCGAAATTTCCAATGAGCGTCTGGATGCATCTGTCCGGAAGATCCTCACGGCAAAACAATGGTGCGGACTCGACACGAACCGTTTCGTGGATATCGGCCGTGTCGCGGATGTGGTGACGAATGCTTCCGTGCGTGAACTGAACGAACGGATCGCACGCAGTTCCGTCACAGTGGCGGGAAACGAGAACGGCATCCTTCCGCTCCGCAATCTGAACGGCAAACGGGTGATCGACATTGTCTTCTCCGATACGGAGGACCCGGACGGCGCCGATGACCTTCATGATGAGCTCTTCAAACGGAAGAAGATGGAACTGGTCCGTATCGACCCCCGCAGCAATACAATGGAATTTGAGGATGCTTTAAAAAGAGCGAAACAGGGGGATCTGATCATCTGTCAGTTCCACTATTATACCCGCTCCGCCGACCAGAACTCGGGATTCCTGACGAGGAAAGTGGACGAGCTGATGAACGCGATCATCGCTCTCAAGAAACCGGTCATCGCCGTAACGCTCGGGAATCCGTACGTCCTTTCCGAATTCGCGAAAGTCGATGCGGTAGTGGCGACATTCTCCCCGTCATCCTCATCCATCGATGCGGCGGCGGAAGTGATCTTCGGTGAACAGCCCTCGCGCGGGATGATGCCGGTGACCATCCCCGGCCGGTACCGTTTCGGAGATGGAGTGACGACAAAAACATTGGTGCTGCGTACCGTTCCCCCCGCCGATGCGGGATTCGATACGGATAAACTTGCGGCCGTTGATACGGTGATCAACCGCGCGATCGCGGATTCCGCATTTCCCGGCGCCGTGCTTTTAGCTGCGAAGGATGGTATGATCATCCATGAAAAAGCGTACGGCAGATTCCTCTATGATACTGCTTCGGAACGGATGACGACCGACGCGATGTTCGATCTTGCCTCCGTCACCAAAGTGATCGCCACGACCAGCGCCGTGATGAGACTGACGGAAGAGAAGAGGATCTCGCTGCAGGATACGGTGACGAAGTATCTTCCCGCGTTCGGACAGAACGGGAAGGAGAAGATCACGCTCTATGATCTGCTCACACACTCCAGCGGACTGCAGGCGTGGCGGAAGTATTATGAGATTTGTGATACGCCGCAGTGCGTGATGGATTCGATCTTCGCTGCGCCGATCACGTACCGGACCGGGGATTCCACCGTCTACAGCGATCTGGGTCTCATCACGATGGGGAAGGTGATCGAAAAAGTGACCGGCACGTCGCTGGCGAATTATGTCGATTCCGTTTTCTTTAAACCGCTCGGGATGAAGAATACGATGTACAATCCCCCGGCAGAGTTGATGAAACGGATCGTCCCGACGGAGATCGATTCGCTGTGGAAGAAGACATATCAGCCGGTCCGCGGCCGTGTGCACGACGAGAATGCCGCAACGCTCGGCGGGATCTCCGGTCACGCCGGATTGTTCTCAACCGCTTCCGACCTTGCGAAGATCCTGCAGATGGAATTGAACTTCGGCACATACGGCGGCCGGCGGTATCTGGATTCATCAACCATCGCACAGTTCACCCGGCAGCAGGGGATGAGCAGCCGGGGGATCGGATGGGATACGCGCTCAACGGGACGCTCATTCTCCGGACAGTACACTTCACCGCGCACGTTCCTGCACACCGGATTCACCGGAACATCCGTCGTGGCCGATCCGGAAAAGAATATGATCGTCATCTTCCTCACCAGTCGTGTCTATCCGACCCGGAACAACCAAAAGCTTTCGCGTGTGCGTCCTGCCGTGCATGATGCCATCTTCGGTGCGGTAAAATAGGATGTCACACAAAGTCACAAAGAAGATAAAGTAACAGCCTTGCCAAGGTTCTACGGAAATATCCCTATACTACGGTAATTCAAAATACTTCTGTCACCCCCGAATGCTCTTATCGGGGGTCCATACCAATAGAATCCCCGCATGCCTCTTAAGGTGGGCAATCCGGCATGCAGGCGTTCGTTGCCAAGCCGCGGGGACTTTCATTTGTGATTTTTTTATTACAGGTCACCAGTACTGTTTCTAAAAATCATGTTTTTTTAGACGCTTCGACTCCGTCCCGACAGTCATACTGAGCGAGTCCGCCGCAGGCGGACGAGTCGAAGTATCGTCGGGACGTCGCTCAGCATGACTGTTTGAAATTACAATATGATTTATTGGAAACAGCACGAGGAACCAGTCCTATGAAAAAATTGATCTCAAACGTTCTTCTTTCCCATCTCATCATCCTTTCATTCCTCACCGCACAGAATATCTCCATCGATGATTTCCGCATCCCATCGGTGAAATATTCCACGCTGCAGCTCTCCGCGGCGGGGAAGTTCGAATCGTACGATTCGGACTGGGGTCCCGGCAACGGCGGATATTCGAACGGCCACAGAACGGTCAATTCCATGCTGAATTTCCGGGATGTATCGTACGATGAACAGAACTCCCTATCGCTCAGCGCTGTCTTCCGGTCATCGTTCGAAAAGTTCAAATTCCGTGAGTTCAACAATGGATTCATGACGCAGGAATACAATTCCAGGGAAAGGGAAGAGCTGGATCTCGGGATAGAGTATCTGCGGTATCTTGAGCCGGACCGGTATTATCTTACCGCGGGGATGACCTTGAATGGAAACTATCATTGGTATGAAGAATTCAGGAGAACAACGGAATACCATGGTAAGGATCGGTCGGTCAGTTCCGATATCAGGATCGGCGCCGGGATCGGGAAGATCCGCGAAGGGAGTTCGGTCTATACGGCGCTCCGTATCCTGGAAAAACTCGGCGAACGGAATCTGCTCCGCCGCGAACTGACTACGGAGGAGATCACGTCGATCGTGGAGGTGATTGCGAAAAAGGATCAATTCAGTTCCGATCAGGAACGGTTCGAGAAATATTTCTTCGGGGAGATCACGAAGGAACTGGAAGAGCGGAACCTGCTGATCAGCGAAAAACTGGACGCCTACGATGTGCTCAGAGTGTCGGAGGTCCTGCAGGAGACGATCCTTCCCCGCTTCTTCGGAATGTCTCTGGAAGCGGGCTCCATGACCGATTATTATTACCGGGACGATGTGCAGGCAAACCCGCGGTACAATTCTTATCACCGCTATGTGCAAGAATACAAAGGATTCTCCCACGAAATGTATCTTGAAGGGAAATACGGCACTCCTTTTTCACTCCGCTCGCATTTCTTTATCGTGCTGACGGCGGAATTTCCCAATCAAGGCAACAGGTACACATTGCTGCAGACCCGTTCTGTTTCAACATTTCTTCATCAATTCACCGACCGGTTCAGCGGCGATCTTACCGTAACGCTTTTTAAAGAGATCGACTATCTGAGCGGGATCAAATCGACCGGATTCGGGATGAAGAACAGCGCCTCGGTCCGGTATTTTATTGAGAACAACATCTTCTTCACCTTCTCCGGTGACTATCATTACAATGTCAGTAATTCGCTGCTCGGTTTCGAGTTTGGGTTGAATTATCGGTTTTTTTAAACAGAGATAATTCCTAGAACTCATCATGTACATAGACCGTCATCCCCGAGAGCTCCTATCGGGGATCCACTATACAGGTCCCCAAGCCTGCCTCCCCATGGCAGGGACACAGACAACTAAATCGAAGAGATCTAAAGTAATTCATTTCTTTTCAAGAGCTTCTTCTTCTGCCACATAAACACCAAGGCACCAAGGACCACAAAATATGATCGCCATCGTTTTCCGTTCCAAACTGATGAAAGCCTTGTCAGGGTTTAGGAAAAGTATCTGAAAACCCTGACAAGACTTCACCACTCTCCGCGTTCTCGGCGCTTCTGCGGTGAGAAGAGGCGGAAAAGGATAATGAACTGCAGAACAGGCCTAAAACGCCAAGAAATCCATCGAAAAAATCAATTCGGAGGCTTTTTTGTTTCCACCTTTATTGATTATCGGATGGAGAATTGGGACATTCGTGAAGAGAACAGCGATCGATCTCTTCACGAACCAGCCGGAGACACCATGTCATCCCACCTGATGAGAATTTTAGTTTTGTTCATATTCCTTTCCTGCCATTCCATCATTTCCGCTCAAGTGACCCGTGTTGCGTTGGATCAATTGACTGCGTTGGATGAACCGTCGGGAATTCTTGAAGTGTTCAGACCAAAGCCGATCATTCCGGTGAAACTCCCATCCGTTGATACGACCGGAGCACAATTCATTAAGCTGTTCAGTTTCTGGAAGAAAGAGAAAGGGAATTTCCTTGTTATCATGATCATTCCAAAAACGGACAGACAGGAACTATACATCGACCTGAATTATAACAACGATCTCACGGATGACGGTCCGCCGCGCGTCTTTTTGAATTCTCAGAATGAAATGCAGTTCGATATGGTCAATAATACTGATCAACAGCAGCGTATCAGGATGTCATACATTAGGAAACCTGACCCCAAAAAATACGGGGATCAAAAAGAGTTCATTGATGCACACGGTAATCTGACGAAAAAGATTATCCAAAATGTTGAATTGTTCGATCGGATCAAGGATTTTCCGGGAAAGGTCGGCACGTTCTATTGGAACGACCGAATCACCGTGCGAAGAGGGAACATTCGGGTTGGGAACGGGTCATATCTTATTGGGCTGCAGGATTTTACGTACAGCGGTCTCTATAACGAAAAACAGGACCTGATCTATGTGGACAATAATCACACCGGAAAGATAATATTCATGTTCAATAACAATAAATACCAGCTGACGGACACGTTCTCCATCGGGAATGTATATTTCAGAGTGAAAGAGGCGGATAAGTACGGCAAGTGGATCGATCTTGAACGGGTGAAAGGCAAACGAACGATGTTCTATATCAACCGGATCGATTCAACCAATGCGGTGGGAGCAAGTTTCGGGACGATCGATCCTTCATGGAAAAGCATTGCGCTGATCTCGTTGGATGCGAGGAATATCGATCTCGGTTCGTACAGCGGCAAACCCGTTCTGCTGAACTTCTGGGGAGAATGGTGTAAGCCGTGCATTGACGAGATACCGGAATTGAAACGACTGCATGCGGATGTTCCACAATTGCAGATGATCAGCTTCCTTGAGGTGAACGATCTGCAGAAAGCAAAACAGATCATTACGGATTCAGCGATGAGCTGGCCGCACTTTCTTCTGCCGGAGGAGCTGAAAAAGAAATTCAAGATCGAAGGGTTCCCGACCAATATCCTCATCTTGCCGAACGGCCGGAACTTGATCGTTGCCGGTAATTTGAGCAATACTTCTCTGAAGGAATATATTCACTAGCCGTAATGTCTCATCGCCAGTGCACGACGTCCGAAGTTCTACATTACTTACTTCGCCGCGCGAGTGGTGAAAGAGACCGGTGTTCGGCACCACCCCGGGGGAGCCTGAAGAGACAAAAACTCTTCCTGCAGCACCTCAACAGGCCTAAAACGCCAAGAAAGCCTCCGAAAAAATCAATTCGGAGGCTTTTTTGTGTGAACGATTGTTGACTATAGGAGGAAGAAATGGGACATTCGTGGGGAAAGTAACTGTTAAACGATCTATTTACTAGCTAGGGCACATTATTGAGAGGGTACCAATGAAAAAGTTTGTATGGTTTATTCTTGCTGTATTCACACTAGGAATGTTGTATTTATTATATATCATTGGCAGACAACCTCTAACAAACAACGAAGTAACATTATATACTGTTCTTTTAACCATTATATCAATAATTGCTACTTGGATTGCATCATATTACTATTCTGAAAGTACTTATAAAACTGCAGTTGATGAAGTTGACAAAGATCATCAAACTAAATTAAAAACATATGCATTAAAAGCAGCAGAAAAGGTGAACAATTTATCCTCAGAGCTTAATAAATTGTCACTTTATTTGCAGGAAGAACTTGAATCAGAATATGACAATCTTCAACAGGAAAATTATTCAAGAGAAGAACGAATAAAAAGTGCAATTCACATAGTAGGAACATTGAAATCGGTAAATGATACCGCATTAAGTGATTGGAAAGGAGTTATTGGTGATGAACTAGAAGAACAAGAGGAGGAGAAAAAGGAGCGGGAGGATGCTTTGTTGGAAATTATTGAACGCTATGAAAGTCTATTAAACGATCTAAAGAATGATGTATCCCATAGTGGAAATAGTGAATATGAAAATGAATTACGTCAAGAAATAACATCGGTCAAAAAGAATTTGGCAATGGTGATTAACAATTTAAGTGGAACAATTACAGTAAGACCTAAATTAATATCCAAAACAAAAGAAGAAGTATCGCACACGTGTCCTACTTGCACAGTACCATTGAATTATCGACAAAGGCCAAAAAAGAATAGCATAAAATTTGTCGTATGCAAAAATTGCAATACAAAATTGTTAAGCCGATGGATTCCAGATAAGGGATTTATGTTGGAAATAGAAAACAACATCGATGAAAAAATTGAATGTCCTTCTTGTAAAACCGAAATTATATTTAATCTCAGTTCTTTCCCAAATAAATCTGAATCAATAAATTGTAATAATTGCAATAATCTTATTACAGTAACAAGAAGAATAAACGATATTTTAATTAAATCCCAGAAACCTTCGTTGTTGAAACAACAGATTTCAGAAGATGTTGATGAATTATTTATTGAAACAGTTAAACAAAAGCTTCCTGCTCAACCTTGGCCACAAGGAATTCACAAAACCATTGCAGATGAATTAAATATATCAAGCACTAAAGTTCACTCAGCAATTAATGAATTAATGAAACGTGGAGATTTTCATTTTCAATTAAATGGTAAAATATATCAAGAAATTATTCGATAAAAATGTGCCCTAACCATTAACTCAAACTGACATTGCAACAACGGCTTCAAAAAAAGTCTCAAGTATTGTGAAATCTAAGCTTACCATACGATTCGTTAAAAGATCAGTCCTGATATAAAACATCGGGACACAAAGAACGTGCACTTCAATAATCAATGCGCGTGGCCGCAGCACAGCGTCCGCCTAAGGCGGAACTCCAGTCCGCTTTGTGGCACTAAATATATTTGACTACTATTTAGGAGGGGATAAAGTGAAGAAATATATTAAAGTCGTTTCTTCAATTCTCATTTGTAGTTTGTTAATATCGTGCAATGCATCAACTCATCTTGGAGTATTCACAATTGCCGAGCCCGCCAAATCTGAGCAAGATGTGAATCAATGGTATTTATTCTATCAAGATCAATTTGATGCTAAAAATGGCGATGTATCAAAACCATCAAATGATTATCCTTTGCAAGCGACAGAAGGATATGATAAAGCGGCAAAAGATTGGCATGAAAAAGTCAAGAAGTCATTATCATATGACATTATCGGTGTAGCAGTTATTGTTGGAGTGGTTATTTATTTAAAGGCTGATCCTAAAAGAACGCAGCTCTCAGGTATAGGAATATTTTAATTCTCTTGGTGCTGATCATGTTAACTGATGGATGAAGCATGGATTCAAAAGCGATTTCGTCACAAGTATAGACGAATGACAACTTTGCGTTGTTGATATTAATCCCCCCAAGCCTTTACAAGTACCTCTCGACTCTCACCGAATCTTTCCTTAAGTTCCACACCGTTGACATCATACCATCAATCCATTTTCGAGTCGTTATGACTGTCTACCGTGTCAGGTGCAGAAAAAAACAGCTGCATAACCCTGACGCGCCTATTTAACCTCAATTTAAGTAATGCGGATGCTGGTCACAATTAATGACCGATTTTATATCTTCTCTCTTGTCAATTCAGTATTTTCAGAAACGTCCGTCGTCTTGGATCATTGCGAGGTTATTTGCAGCGCAGTTCACCCGCCATCTTTATGGCGGGCTTAATCATCCGCCAAAGGAGGATTTCCAGTCCGTTATACCGCTCGTGCTTTATCCACGTTGATTGCATTACACGCTCATGAACTAATGAGGAGAGTTTAATATGAAACAACAAGGATTCAGACGGCTTTGGGTTTGGGTGACAGCACAACCAAGCAGGGTGAAAACACAATTACTGTTGCCGACCGTTGTGCTTTTCGTTGTTGCGACTGGAAATACCTTTGCTCAAATTCCAAATAAGGGATTTGAAAATTGGGGAACCTTTAATGGGTTCGACACTCCAACCGGATGGACAGGCATAATTGGAAGAGGAGATCATGATTATTCAATTCAAAAAAATCCCGATAATTATCCTCCGGGCACCGGATCGTTTTCGATACGGATCGCGTCAGATACCGGAAAAGGTATTTTTGGATTCGCAAAAACAGACAGCCTGCGTTACTTAGCGCCTGGATTCGCAATAACAGGAAAACTGAAAAGTTTAACGGGCTATTATAAATTCCTGCCGCAGGATGGAGATACACTGGCCATAAGCGTAGTATTATGGCAAAGCGGGACAATGGCGGCATATGCAACTTTCTCAAACCATGCAACCGTCTCAAGTTGGACTTCCTTCAACCTCCCAATACCGGATTACACAACTGCTGACAGTGCAGGTATTTTTCTCTCCTCCTGTAGTTTTGTGGGTGGTGTCCCTAATCCGCATGGAAAATCTGTATTGTATATAGACAATTTGAATTTTGATTTTCTGATTACACCGGTGATGTCAGAGGTCAAGGAGATGCCGAGGAATTTCCGTCTTGACCAGAACTATCCGAATCCGTTTAACCCGGCGACGACCATATCCTTCAGCATCCCCTCCAAAGCGTTAGTATTACTGAAGGTATTTGATGCTTTGGGAAGAGAGGTTTCTATCCTGAAGTTCGCGGAACTGTCTGCCGGTACATACTCCGAGCGATGGAATGCTGAAGGATTGCCAAGCGGTGTGTATTTCTATCGCATTCAGGCAGGTGAATTCACTCAAACAAAAAAACTTACTTTAATGCAATGAAAGATATGTGCACGTCGGTTCACTTCTCTTTATTTCTCGTTCCCAAGCTCTGCTTGGGAACGTCTGTTTTATGAAACTCCGTTTCTCTTGGTGCTGAACATATATTCTGATGGTCAAAGCTGAGCTTCAAATCCGATTTCGTCACAAGTATAGACGAATTACAACTTTGCGTTGTTGATATTAATCCCTCCGCGCCTTTACAAGTACTTCTCGATTAAGACAGAGATCAATCCTACGCGGTACGACAAAAGTAAACCAAGATTATCCCCACATTTTTAGCATTCACTCAAAAACTACCATCTCTATACCTCAAATAAACGATTGCCTATCAAGGGGCTAAGTCAATATTCACTTCATCTTGAGATTTATAACAACGAAATTCCTTTTATTCATTAAAAGGATGATCATGAGTCAGTTAATTCCAATCGAATCGATAGAGCAAAAAATTCTACTTATACGGAATCAAAAAGTGATGATTGATTCAGATTTGGCGGCACTATTTGGAGTTACTACCAAAGCATTAAATCAGGCAGTAAAAAGGAATAGAGACCGGTTTCCTTCTGATTTTATGTTTCTCCTAACCATAAGAGAAAAACAACAGGTGGTCACAAAATGTGACCACCTAAAACAATTGAAGTTTTCTTCATCTCTGCCATATGCTTTTACTGAACATGGGGCACTCATGCTCGCGAGCGTCTTGAACTCTGCCAATGCTGTTGAAACAAGCATCTATGTTATCCGTGCATTCGTAAGATTACGTGAATTAGTATCCTCTGATAAAGAATTTGTTAAAAAACTATCTAATCTTGAACGAAAATATGAATCTCATGATCACCAGATCAAAGCAGTTTTCAATGCCATCCGTCAGTTGATGGAGACGACGAGGAAAAAGAAGTATAAGGTCGGATTTTGAAATTGTGAAGGGCGTAAAATGAATATGTTTTATCAAATCTAACGTTACAATACACAAGGAATTGATCCGAACCGTTTTTCCCCTCGACTTCCATCCATTCTTTTACTACTTTTTCGCACAACAATTCGATCCGCTCACTCTACCGGAGATTCCATGAAAAAGTTTATCCTCCTTTTCCTCGTTATTTGTTCATTCTCTGCCGCACAAAAATCCGATACGCTCAAATCTTCCACCTTCGGCGGTTTGAAATTCCGTTCGGTCGGTCCGGCCGTGATCGGCGGAAGGATCATCGCCTTTGCCGTGCATCCGGAGAATCGCCGGACGTATTATGTCGGCGTTGCATCGAGCGGCGTCTGGAAAACCACAAATGCCGGAACCACCTGGGAATGCGTCTTCGAGAATGAAGGTTCGTACTCCATCGGCTCAGTAGTATTGAATCCTTCCAATCCCCACGAAGTGTGGGTCGGCTCCGGTGAATTGAACAGTCAGCGGAGCGTTGCGTACGGCGATGGTATCTACAAGTCCGAGGACGGAGGAAAATCGTGGAAGAATATGGGACTGCAGAAATCCGAACACATCTCCGCCATTATCTTCGATCCGCGCAACACCAAAGTGATGTACGTTGCGGCGCAGGGTCCGCTCTGGAAAGAGGGAGGGGACCGGGGCTTATATAAATCGACCGACGGCGGAACGACCTGGAAGAATCTTCTGAAACCGAGCGAGAATACCGGCGTGACCGATATTGTCATCGATCCTCGGAATCCCGATGTAGTGTATGCGGCAACGTATCAGCGCCGCCGTCATTTCTGGTCCATGATCAACGGCGGACCGGAAGGCTCTATCCAGAAATCAACAGACGGCGGAGCGACGTGGAATAAACTGGCGGGCGGTCTCCCTTCCGGTGATCTGGGACGTATCGGTTTGGCGATCTCACCGGTGAATCCTGACATTCTGTTCGCCTACATCGAAGCGCAGGGGGAAGGGAGCGGCATCTACCGTTCCTCGGACAGAGGCGCAACGTGGGAGAAGAAGAATTCCTACATCGATGTGCCGATGTATTACGGAAAGATCTATTGCGATCCGGTGAATGCGGAGAAGATCTATGCCACCGGGACGATCATGTATTACTCCAATGACGCCGGCAAGACGTTGACGCGCATCGGCGAGAAGAGTGTCCATATCGATTATCACGCCATCTGGGTCGATCCGAACGATCCGAACTACATGCTGCTCGGTACGGACGGCGGGCTGTATGAATCCCACGACATGAACGCAACATGGAAACTGATCAACAACATGCCGACCGTGCAGTTCTACCGCGTCGCGCTCGATAATGCCGAACCGTTCTATAATATCTACGGCGGCACGCAGGATAATGCGACCATCGGCGGTCCTTCGCGCACGCTCAGCCGGTACGGCATCCATAATTTTGACTGGTTCGTCACCATCGGCGGGGACGGATTCAAATCGCAGATCGATCCGACCGATCCGAATATCGTCTACTCGCAGTATCAATACGGCGGACTGGCGCGGTTCGACAAACGGACCGGCGAAGTGCACTGGATCCAGCCGATCGAAGAGAAGGGGGAAGCGGGACTGCGGTGGAATTGGGATGCTCCTCTTCTGCTCTCACCTCATTCGTCTCAGCGGCTGTATTTCGGTGCGAATAAATTATTCCGCAGCGATGACCGCGGTGCATCATGGAAAGCGGTGAACGGTGATCTTTCCCGGCAGAAGGACCGGAACACGATCCCGATGATGGGAAAATTGTGGAGCATCGACGCCATCAACCGTCACGGCAACACGGCAGCGTGGGGAAATCTTTCCCAGATCTCCGAATCTCCGCTGAAAGAGAATCTCCTCTATATCGGTACGGATGATGGACTGATCCAGGTCAGCGAGGATGGCGGAACGAACTGGAGGAAGAACGAAAAGATCTCCGGCGTCCCGGAATTAGCATACAATACCGTCGTTGCCGCATCAAAACACAATGAGAACGTTGCGTACGCCGCATTCGATAATCATCAGCAGGGAGATTTCAAACCGTATCTGTTGAAGAGTGAGGATAAAGGGAAGTCCTGGAAGCTGATCTCGAATAATCTTCCGGCGAACGGTTCCGTGAAATCCTTCGCGGAGGATCATGTCGATCCGAATCTGCTCTTTGTCGGGACGGAGTTCGGTCTGTTCTTCACCAACAACGGCGGAAAGATCTGGACGCAGCTGAATTCGGGACTTCCGGTGATCGCGGTGAAGGATATGGAGATCCAGAAACGGGAGAATGATCTGGTGATCGCGACATTCGGGCGCGGATTCTACATCCTGGATGATTATACGCCCCTCCGCAATCTGAAGAATGAAACGTTCGATATGGAAGCGCAGCTCTTCCCGGTGAAGGATGCGCTGATGTATGTGGAGAAAGATCCGCTCACCGGGGATGATCAGGGATGGCAGGGGGACAATTTCTATCATGCGGCCAATCCCCCGTACGGCGCAACGTTCACTTTTTATCTGAAAGAAGCATTTAAGACGAAAAAACAGCTCCGCAAAGATGCCGAGAAGGAAGCGGAGAAGAAGAAGAGCGATATCAAGATCCCGACTTACGACGAATCGCGTGCGGAGATCGATGAAGAAGCTCCCGCCGTCATCTATACTATTAAAGATGAATCAGGGAACATTGTCCGCAAACTGAAAGGAGAGAACAGCGCCGGGATCAGCCGCATCACGTGGGATCTTCGCTACTCTTCGCTTGATCCGGTGACAAACGGATCGGCAGCGGACGGGAAGAACAGCGGCTGGTTCGTGATGCCGGGGAAGTATTCGGTGAGCGTCTCCAAAAAGATCGACGGTGTGCTGACGCAGATCGCCGGTCCTGTGGAATTCATCTGCAAACCGCTCGGAACTCCTTCCGTACCGGCAAAGGAACGCTCCGCACTGGTCTCCTTCCAGCAGAAAGCCTCGCGGCTGCAGAGGAGCATTCTTGCGGCGAATAATTATGTGAGCGATCTCCGTTCCAAACTCGGCGCGGTGAAAGCATCCATCATGCAGGCGCAGCAGGAGACTGCTCCGCAGATCCTCAAAGTGCGTCAGCTGGAGGTCCGTTTGACGCAGATGAAGCGCGCCTTCTCCGGAGACGAGGTCATCTCCCGCCGGAACGACATCGCACCTTCCGGTATCCTGACGCGGCTGAATTCCCTGACCGAAAGTTTCTTCTCCTCGTTTGCGGATCCGACTCCGACACAGAAGAAAGCGTACAGCATCGCAGCGGATGAGTTCGATGTGCAGTATCAGGAATTGAAGAAGATCGCGGAAACGGAGATCCCTGCACTCTATAAAGAGATGAATGCAGCCGGTGCGCCGTATATTCCGGGACAGCTGCCGGAGTGGAGGAAAGAGTAAAAAAGCCATCCGCGAAGTCCGCTAAAGATCGCGAAGAAGAGCTAACCACCAATAACACGAATAATCACAAATGCACTTGTTCCCAAACTCTGTTTGGGAACAAGTGTTTTAAACCTTATCCGAGTAAATCCGCTTTTTCCGTATCATCCCCCGCCCTTCGGCGGGGCAGGCGTGTTCCATTTTTTTCTATAAAGCTCTATGTATCATTTTCCTTGTCATTATGACGATGCGCAGGATAGCACACGGATTGTGCGGAAAGAACGGATCAACACAGATAACAAAATGTAAGGGCGGTCGGCTTGCCCGCCGGTTCTTTGGCGGGATGTCAGCATCTTTCATAAGCGTAAGATCCTGAAACAAGTTCAGGATGACGTGGCCGTTTTTGTCTGTCATGTCCTAAAAGGATGGCTTCGCCACTGACATCTCGTCCAACGGCAAACATGACGTGACACTCCTCGTCATGCTGACGAATGTCAGCATCTTTCGTTTGTGCAAAATCCCGACATCCCGCCGGCAAACATGACGTGGCACTCCTCGTCATGCTGACGCATGTCAGCATCTTTAAGCCGGTCGGCAAGATCCCGACATTCGTCGGGATGACGTGGTCGTTTTGTCCGTTATGCTGACGTCTCGCCCGCCGGCTCTTTGGCGGGATGTCAGCATCTTTATTTGAGCAAGATCCTGAAACAAGTTCAGGATGACGTGGCCGTTTTGTTCGTCATGTCCGAAAGGGATGAAAAACCTTCCGCCGTCATGCTGACGCATGTCAGCATCTTTAAGCCGGTCGGCAAGATCCCGACATACGTCGGGATGAAGTAGTAATCCTCGTCATGTCCCAAAGGGATGGCTTCGCCACTGACGTCTCGCCCGCCGGCTCCTTGGCGGGATGTCAGCATCTTTCAATATTCCATAATATCTTTTAATTCAGGATTGGTGCTGCGAATGAGATTGAATTTCCATTCCCGGTGCCAATTTTTGAGTTGTTTTTCTCTTGCAATGGCTAATTGTATGGACTGGAATTCTTCGACATAAACTACAAAATGTAATTTATAGTGTGCCGTGAATTTAGACCCTGTGCCATTTCGATGTTCATTAATTCGCGCATGAAGATTGCTCGTTACACCAATGTATAAGGTCGAACGTGTGTAGTTGCTCAATATATACACATACCCTCTTTTCATATTATCATGTTAATGATATCTAGTATCAGAAAATCAAAAAATACATTGTCAGAAAAGGTAAGGCATTTATTTTTGCAAGATCCCGACATCCGTCGGGATGACGTAATAATCCCCGTCATGCTGACGTAGTAATCCTCGTCATGCTGACGCATGTCAGCATCTTTAAGCCGGTCGGCAAGATCCCGACATCCGTCGGGATGACGTGGTTGTTTTATCTGTCATGTCCGAGAGAGATGATATACCTACCCCGTCATGCTGACGAATGTCAGCATCTTTCATAAGCGTAAGATCCCGACATACGTCGGGATGACGTAATAATCCTCGTCATGTCCCAAAGGGATGGCTTCGCCACTGACGGCTCGCCCGCCGGCTCTTTGGCGGGATGTCAGCATCTTTTATTTTGCGTAAGATCCTGAAACAAGTTCAGGATGACGTGGTTGTTTTGTCCGTCATGTCCGAGAGAGATGATATACCTACCCCGTCATGTCCCAAAGGGATGGCTTCGCCACTGACGCATGTCAGCATCTTTAAGCCGGTCGGCAAGATCCCGACATCCGTCGGGATGACGTAATAATCCTCGTCATGTCCCAAAGGGATGGCTTCGCCACTGACGTCTCGCCCGCCGCCCTGAGCGAAGTCGAAGGGTTTGGCGGGTGACCGCCCTTTTCATGTTGGAACTACAAAAAGAAGCGAGCAGAATTATCCCCCGCTTCTGCTGATCGAAATTACCACATGCCCCAACTGCCAAGAACGGATTGTTTACTTTCCGGATTTATTTCCGTACGATTCAACAATCAAAAAACTACTGAAAGCATCCCCATCGTCCTCATTGCTACTGCAGTATAAGATCACTGCTCAATTATCCTCCCCATAATTCAGGAGTCATCCATGACGCACTTCCGCAGGTTTCTGTTGACCGCTGCATCATTCTTTCTGCTGGTCAATGCACTTTCCGCCCAGGAAATTTCCATCACCGATTTCCGCATTCCCGAATCTCGCTACAATGCGATGATGTTATCGCTGAACGGAAATCTCAGCAGCAACAGGTCCGGCGGCGATCCGACAAGTACATCCTCCAATTTCGTTCGGAATCTCCAATTCATGTCGAGTCATTCCTTAGGTTTTAACAGCGAAGATCTCAATTATTATTTGATGACATTCGTCAATGGATCGACCAGTCGCGGCGAGAACCAGAATGACCGGTCCAATGTCACTCCGAAAAGGATCAGGAACATCAATTTCAATGAAGGACTCAACATCAACTATAACGGAGAATATTCACGCTATATCACTCCGGATGAGATATTCTGGTTCACCGGTTCCAACGGGAACGGCTCATATTCCTTCAACCGATACTTCGACGAATGGGACGGAGCGGCGCAGCCGGTCACATTCAATAAGACGCAAAATTATGCCGTCAGTCTTTCCGCCGGTATCGGGTACGGCAAGACGAGGAATGCCCGGTCGGTGATCGTCGTCCTCCGCATTCTGGAGAAATTGACCGAGGACGGTTATCTCACCCGCGAACTCTCCCAAAGCGAAACGATGGCGCTGGCGGAAAAATATGAAGCGGCGCTGACGAATAATTATGAACATTCCCGTCCGACAAAATATATCGTCCGGACCATCTTCGACGATCTGCTGGAAAAAGGATTGATCACCACGGAGAAGGTGATCGCGTATGCAACCGAACGGACAGCGGAAGTATTCCAGGAAGAGATCTATCCCCGTTTGTTCGGCTGGACGGTGCAGGCGGGACCGAACATCTACCGGACGGAACAGCTGTGGTTTTCGCAGAATGCGTATAAGTGGAATGCGAGAGAGGGA
The DNA here is from genome assembly GCA_943364975.1 of Synechococcus sp. UW140. Classification (GTDB taxonomy): domain Bacteria; phylum Bacteroidota; class Ignavibacteria; order UBA10030; family UBA8401; genus UBA8401. The sequence continues at coordinate 6,512 of CALRIY020000026.1, read as the reverse complement.
GGGAATGATCTCATGATCAAAGGGACATACGGTTATCCTTTCTCAACTCAGCTCCATTGGACATCAGGCGCGACAGTGCTGGTCCCTTTCTACGGACGCCAGAACAGAGTCGATTATTCATTCAGTACCACACTCTATTACGAAGTAAGTGAACGGATATCGGCGGAATGTTCCGCGAATCTATACCGGTCCAATTACTATACGGACGGTTCAGTCTCCAACGATGGGAGGTTTTACTTCAGTAATTATCTCCACCTCTCATCGGAATTCAATTATTATATAGAGGATCATCTCTCGTTCTTCGTCCGGGGAAACTTTTATGACAATGTGCAGAGAATGGAATCGAAGGCATATTCCTACAAGAACATCAACGATTATTATTCCGTGACATTCGGTGTAAACTATAAGGTTTTTTAGGGATTTCTGCGAAATATTCAGTTTTTTCCCCGCCGAAAAAATCGTATCTTTGCACACAAAATTTGATTAATTAATGAAGCGAACCGTTCGCTGACAGTGAACGGTTCGCTAATTGTGCAAGGAGCATGTATGCCAACCAAATTCAAGAACGAAGCATTCACCGATTTCAGCAAGCCCGCCAATAAAAAAGCGATGGAAAAAGCTCTCGCGAAAGTGCGCGCAGAGCTTGGCAAAGAACAGCCGATCGTGATCAACGGAAAGAAGATCACCACTCCCGAAAAACTCTATTCCTATAATCCCTCCAAACCGTCCGAAGTGATCGGTATCTTCCAGAAAGCGAATGCCGAGATCGCATCAAGTGCAGTCGATGAAGCGGCAAAAGTTTTCGAAACGTGGAAGAATGTCCCGGCGAAGAAACGTGCCGATTATCTCTTCAAAGCGGCGGCATTGATGCGCAAACGGAAATTCGAATACTGCGCTATGCTGACGTACGAAGTGGGAAAATCATGGGCTGAAGCGGATGCTGATACGGCGGAAGCGATCGACTTCCTGGAATTCTACGGACGCGAAATGCTCCGGCTGGCAGCTCCTCAGCCGCTGACAAAAGTGGCGGGAGAAAAGAACGAACTGCGGTACATTCCGCTCGGCGTTGGTGTCTGCGTTCCCCCGTGGAACTTTGCACTGGCGATCCTTGTCGGTATGACCTCTGCGGCGGTCGTGGCAGGAAATACTGTTGTGCTGAAACCTTCCTCCGATTCACCCGCCATCGGATATAAATTCTTTGAATTGATGCAGGAAGTCGGTCTGCCGGACGGCGTGATCAATTTCATCACCGGTCCCGGCGGAGCTGTCGGCGATACGATGGTCGCACATCCGAAGACCCGCTTCGTTTCCTTCACCGGTTCGAAAGAGGTCGGCATCCACATCAATGAACTGGCGGCGAAAGTTGTTCCGGGACAGATCTGGCTGAAACGCGTGATCGCCGAAATGGGCGGGAAGGATTCCATCCTGATCGACAGCGATACGGATCTGGATGCAGCAGCACAGGCAACGGTCGCTTCGGCGTTCGGTTTCCAGGGACAGAAATGCTCCGCCGCATCGCGTGCGATCGTCGTTGCATCCGTGTATGACAAATTTGTGGAGAAGGTCGCCGAGCGGACAAAGAAACTGACCGTCGGACTTCCGGAAGAGGCCGGCACGTATATGGGACCGGTTGTGAACAAAGGTTCTATGGAAAAGATCATGCAGTATATTGCCACCGCAGTGAAAGAAGGGGGCAGGATCGTTGCCGGCGGCAAACATCTCGGCGGCGAAGGATGGTTCGTTGAACCGACCGTCATCGCCGATGTGGAACCGATGGCGACCATCTCTCAGGAAGAGATCTTCGGTCCGGTCATGGCGATCATCAAAGCGAAGGATTTCGATCATGCGCTGGAGATCGCGAACAATACCGAATTCGGTCTGACCGGCGGCGTCTGGACGAGGAACAAGAAGAAACAGGAACGGGCGAAGAACGAATTCCACGCGGGAAATTTCTACATCAACCGCAAGATCACCGGCGCGCTCGTCGGTGTCCACCCGTTCGGCGGATTCAATATGAGCGGTACCGATTCCAAAGCAGGCGGACGTGATTATCTGCTGCTCTTCACGCAGGCAAAATTGATCTCTCATAAAATTAAATAATACCGTTGGTAGGGACGGATCATGATCCGTTCCTACAATTACCAAACACAGGAGCTCCAATGAAAATCCATGAATACCAGGGAAAAGATATTCTCAGAAAATTCGGCGTCCCCGTTCCGCGCGGTGAAGTGGCTTTCTCCGTGGACGATGCAGTGAATGCAGCAAAGCGTCTCGGCGGAAGCGTGTGGGTGGTGAAGGCGCAGATCCATGCCGGCGGACGAGGCAAAGGGGGCGGAGTGAAGGTTGCAAAGAGTCTGGACGAAGTGAAGAATTATGCAAAGCAGATTCTCGGCATGACATTGATCACCCATCAGACCGGACCGGAAGGACGGCTGGTGAAACGTCTGCTGATCGAAGAAGGTGCGAACATCGACAAGGAGATGTATGTCGGCATCACGTTGGACCGTGCACAGTCCAAGAACGTGGTGATGGTCTCCACCGAAGGCGGAATGGAAATTGAAAAGGTCGCCGAAGAACATCCCGAACGGATCGTGAAAGAGACGATCGAACCGGCGGCAGGATTCCAAACATTCCAGGCGAGGAAACTGGCATTCGCACTCGGACTGAGCGGTGATGCACATAAACATGCCGTGAAATTCCTGATGTCATTGTACAAAGCGTATGAAGCGACCGATGCATCGCTGTTCGAGATCAATCCTCTCGTCATCACCAAAGAGGGGAACGTGATCGCGCTGGATGCGAAAGTGAACTTCGACGACAACGCGCTCTACCGGCACCCGGAATTCGCCGAACTGCGCGACCTGGAAGAGGAAGAACCGCTGGAGATCGAAGCATCGAAATCCAATCTGAACTATATCAAGCTGGACGGCAATGTCGGCTGCATGGTGAACGGCGCCGGACTCGCGATGGCGACGATGGATATCATCAAACTGGCCGGCGGCGAACCGGCGAACTTCCTTGATGTCGGCGGCGGAGCGAATGCGACCACGGTGGCGAACGGATTCAAGATCATCCTGTCGGACAAGAATGTGAAAGCGATCCTCATCAACATCTTCGGCGGTATCGTCCGTTGCGACCGTGTGGCCAACGGCGTTGTGGAAGCCGCAATGGTCGTGGATGTGAAGATCCCGATCGTCATCCGTCTTGCCGGAACGAATGCGGATATTGCAGCGGATATCCTGCGCAATTCCGGTATGAGTTTCCTCGTGGCCGAGAACCTGAAGGATGCAGCGGATAAAGTGACGAAAGCGCTGGCGGCGTAATTAATTACGGAGGAGTCAATGAAAGGCATTGAATATGTTGTTGATGCTCGGGGTAAACGAAAGGCTGCAGTCGTTGACCTGAAGGTCCATGGTGAAGCATGGGAGGACTTTTATGATGCATTGACTGCAAAACTCAGGGTGAATGAACCGAGGGAATCATTCTCCTCCGTAAAAACAAAATTGAAAGCAAAAGGGAAATTGCGTGGATAGGAACGCAATTCCCTTTGTCCGTTCAGCCCGCAAGGAATAGGAACAACTCCCAAATTCTGCTTTCGAAAGAAAAAATCTATCGTAAACCGAAGTTTACTACCATGCAATCGTCATTCCCGCTTGTTTTTGGCGGGAATCTAGTATCGTGGGTGCCCGATAGGAACACTCGGGCATGACAATTTTGTTAAGGTGTTTTTGCTGCAGCAATCAAGAATCCTTATTCTATACACATGTCCATCTACGACAAATACGAAGCGGTCATCGGTCTTGAGGTCCACGCACAGCTTTCCACGAAGTCCAAGATCTTTTGCGGATGCTCCACACAGTTCGGCAGCGCGCCGAATTCCAATGTCTGTCCTGTCTGCCTCGGTATGCCGGGGGTCCTTCCCGTTCTGAACAAACAAGTGGTGGAATTCGCTATCCGTTTAGGACTTGCCACGCACTGCACCATCACGCCGACATCCGTCTTTGCCCGCAAGAATTATTTCTATCCGGACCTTCCGAAAGGATATCAGATCTCCCAATACGAGGAACCGATCTGTCGGCACGGTCATGTCGATATCGAACGCGAGGATGGTTCCAAAAAACGGATCGGTATCACCCGCATCCACATGGAAGAGGATGCCGGGAAGTCGATCCATGATATGGATACGGATACACTGGTGGATGTGAACCGATGCGGCACGCCGCTGCTGGAGATCGTCAGCGAACCGGATATGAGGTCGGCTCGTGAAGCGATTCTCTACCTTACGGAAGTACTGCAGACGGTAAAGGACCTTGGTATCTGCGACGGCAATATGGAAGAGGGAAGTTTCCGGTGTGACGCAAATGTTTCTGTCCGCCTGATCGGTGCGACAACACTTGGGACAAAAGCGGAATTGAAGAATATGAACTCATTCCGAAATGTGGAACGGGCCATCGAGTACGAGATCAAACGTCAGATCGATCTGATCGAAGAGGGCGGTACTGTGGTTCAGGAAACTCTCCTCTGGAATGCCGAAAAGAATATCGCCACATCCATGCGGAGCAAAGAAGAAGCACACGATTACCGCTATTTCCCGGACCCCGACCTTGTGCCGGTTGTGGTCGATGAAGAATGGATCGCTTCCGTGAGAGCGTCAATGCCTGAACTAGCACCCGCGAAAAAAGAACGTTTCATAAAAGAGTATCATCTGCCGGAAGCATCGGCAACATTCTTCGCCGGCGAAACATTCCTCTCGCAATCGCTGGATACCGGTGTGAAACATCTCAAGAGTAATTCTCCGGAATCGATCAAACTTCTCAGCAACTGGCTGATGGTGGAGTCGATGAGCAGCGTCAATTCCGGACAGCTGAAAAAGGAACAACTGCCCGATTTCTCCCCGTCATTGTCCGGACTCGTCAATTTTATTGCGGACGGGACTATCAGCGGTTCGATCGCCAAGACTGTGTTTGAAGAAATGGTCACAACGGGAGCGGATCCGGGGAAGATCATCGAGAGCAAAGGTCTCCGCCAGGTTTCCGATACCGGTGCGATCGAATCGGAGATCGATACGATCCTCGCGAAATTCCCGAATGAGATCGCCCGCTTCCGCGGCGGCGATGCAAAGCTGATGGGCTTCTTCGTCGGCGAAACGATGAAGGTGATGAAGGGAAAAGGGAATCCGAAAGTGATCAATGAGATTCTGGGAAGAAAACTAAAAAATTGAATCATTGTATCATCGGTTCATTGATCCATTGGAAGCACGGGTCAATGAGACATTGCGCCAATGATCCGATGTATCAATGAGTCAATGAATAAATTCGTCGTTTCTACTTATTAATGAGGCCCTTATGCGCAACAAGATCATCGCCGGCAACTGGAAAATGAATAATGATATTCCGCAGACCACCGAACTCATCAACGGACTGAAGACCGCGCTCGCTGCACAGTCCGTGAAAGCGACCGTCATCATCTGTCCCCCGTACACTTCACTCGGTGCCGCACAACAGCTGATCGCCGGTTCGGTGATCAAACTCGGCGCGCAGGATGTGTCTCTGTATGACAGCGGCGCATATACGGGAGAAGTCTCCGTTGCGATGCTGAAGTCCGTCGGCTGCTCCTACATCATCGTCGGCCATTCCGAACGGCGTCAGTGTCATCACGAAACGAATGATGTGATCAATCAAAAAGCGAAAAAAGTTTTGGCAGGGGGACTCATCCCGATCATCTGCATCGGTGAGACGCTCGAGGAACGGGAAAAGAATATCACGAACGATGTGTTGACCACTCAGGTGAAAGGATGTCTTGCAGGATTGTCAGCTGCTGATGTGGAGAAGTCCATCGTCGCATACGAACCGGTCTGGGCGATCGGAACGGGGAAGACTGCATCGAAAGAACAGGCGGAGGAGGCACACCGGGTCATTCGCAGTGTGATCGCTGGATTGTATTCGAATGATACCGCCGAAAAAGTGGTGATCCAATACGGCGGAAGTGTGAAAGCCGATAACGCAAAAGAATTATTGTCCCAGCCGAATATCGACGGCGCATTGGTCGGCGGCGCATGCTTAAAAGCGGATTCGTTCACCGCGATCATTACCGCCGCGTAAACAGTTTCCAACGAACTCAAAAAGCCGTAAAATCATTCATTTTGGATGATTTTACGGCTTTTTTGCTGCTGTTATTATCAAAATATCTCTTGGTTTCAGGGGGGTCGTGTGTTATATTTACGTTGTTTTCCACTGTAAAATCCGTCAAAACAACGAAAATTCAACAATTTCGAGCCAATAGTTGAACAATTTGCTCTTTCGAATATCAGTTTATCTATTTGTTTCAACCCTCGTCGCAACCACTCTATTTTCCCAGCAGTTGTTCCTAGAAAATGGCACGCCGTCGCACCCGAATGTGCTCGGATATTCCTCAAAAACACGTGCAATCATTGACCTTTCCGGTGTTTGGGATTATAGTCTCGACAACGGCACCACATGGAATAAAGTAAAGATCCCCGCCGCCGCCAACTA